>WRJP01000055.1 GCA_009778535.1 Propionibacteriaceae bacterium
AGATACCACGCTGGGGAAAAGAGCTTTTACAATCATGGTGATCAGTACTGCCGCAGCCTGTTTTGGTGCGGTTTTATCGGGGTCGCAGCATGGTACAAATGCCATCTTTGAGGATCTGGGAACACTACTTATGATAGCTGCCTCCGCCGCCGGGGTTACCGCCCTAGTCTTGGGTATCACTGCAACTGCCAAAAACCTAAGCCAAAAGTTTGGAATCATCACCATTATCTTGGGCATAATCGCCCCACTCCTCATGCTTATCTTGCTCGGTATTACGTCAGGCTGACGTTTACCCGCTAGTAGTCGAAACGACGAGAACCGCACTGAACCAGCTATTGCCAGATGTAGGGAGAGGATGCTAATAGACTGGGGGTATGCGTGACGTTGTGATTGCGGGGAGCACTGGCTCTATCGGAACTCAAGCAATAGAAGTGATTACCGACAACCCGCAGCGCTTCCGCGTGGTTGGATTGGCCGCTGGCGGGTCGAATCTGGAGTTGCTCATCGCGCAGGCAAAACTACTGGCTCCAAAGTGTGTGGCGGTGTTCGACACCGAGCAGCGAGATATATTGAAAGCTGCGTTGCCTGGCGTTGAAATCTTAGTCGGAGCAGCCGGGGTTGAGCAGTTGGCGGCAGCGGAATGCGATGTGGTACTCAACGGAATAACTGGGGCGGCGGGATTGCTACCGACCTTGGCGGCGTTGACTGCTGGAAGAACGTTAGCGCTGGCAAATAAAGAGTCATTGGTGATCGGCGGCGCTCTGGTAACAAAGGCGGCGGCTCCAGGCCAGATCGTCCCAGTTGATTCGGAGCACTCGGCGCTGGCACAAGCCCTGCGTGCGGGCAGCGCAGCAGAAGTGCGCAAGTTGATATTGACTGCCTCGGGTGGGCCTTTTCGGGGAATGAACAGCTCGGCTTTGGCAGCAGTGACCCCGGCTCAAGCGTTGGCGCATCCCACCTGGAAAATGGGCAGGGTCGTCACCATCAACTCGGCAACCTTAGTGAACAAGGGCTTGGAGTTGATCGAAGCTGGGTTGCTTTTCAATGTCGATTTCGACGACATTGAAGTCGTCGTGCATCCTGAGTCGATAGTGCATTCCATGGTGGAATTCCACGACGGGTCAACGCTGGCGCAATGCTCGCCACCTGATATGAAACTTCCTATTGCGCTGGCGCTGGGCTGGCCTGAGCGCGTAGCAGGCGCAGGCGCTGGCATTGATTGGTCAGGTGCTAGTACTTGGAATTTTGAGCCGCTAGATAACAAGACTTTCCCAGCAGTTGAATTGGCACGTATGGTTGGAAAGCAGGGAGGGTGTTTCCCAGCAATCTATAACGGAGCAAATGAAGTGGCAGTTGACGCGTTCTGTAACCAGCAGTTGGCTTTCACTGGCATCGTTGCAGTTGTGGAAGCTGCGCTGGAGAAAGCTTTCCAAGACCGATGGGATGCGTTGGGTGAACCGACACTATCAGATGTGCTCGCTGCCGATGAATGGGCTAGGAGCTTTGCTAGGGTGTTGGTTAAGGAGAGCTAATGGAAACTGTAATATTCGCTTTGATCTTTTTTGCTTTGATCATGGTTTCGGTTGGTCTGCATGAGATCGGACACATGGTTCCGGCGCGGCTTTTCGGAGTAAAGGTGCCGCGCTACTTCATCGGTTTTGGCCCCACGATTTTCTCACGGCAGATTGGCGAAACCGAATATGGGCTCAAGGCGTTCCCCCTCGGTGGTTTCGTGCAATTGTTAGGAATGTATCCGCCAGGTTCCAAACGGCACGGCAAACCTTCACGGTTGATGCAATTGGCAGACGCTGCCCGTGAACAGGAGTGGGAGGACATTTCCGAAGTCGATGTCGCCAACTCGCGTCTGGTCTACCAGAAAAAAACCTGGCAGAAGGTCACGATGATGTTCGGGGGGCCGTTCATGAACATCATGCTGGCGTTTTTCATTTTTTGGGGGATCGGCGCGGTATATGGCACCTGGCAGTCACAAACTGAGATTTCCTACGTGCAACCCTGTGTGAAGACCGCAGGCGATACTTCTTCAACTTGTACTGCCGCCGACGCGCAATCTCCGGCCGCAGCCGCAGGCATCCAGCCCGGTGATCGGATTGTTTCATTCAACGGAATCAAGATCAACAGTTTTGACCAGTTGAGTGGCTTGATTCGGGCGAATCTGGAAAACCAGGCACTGATTGTGGTGGAACGCGCCGGGACACAAATCGAATTACCAGCAGTTAATACTATGATCGGCCAGGTTGCCAGCGAGTGGGATCCGACGACGACAGTTTCGGCTGGGTATCTGGGCGTGACTCCAAAGCAAGAATTGGTTCATGGCGGGCCGCTGGATGCGTTGGGTCAAATGTGGACGATGACGAAACAAAGCGCAGTGGCCTTGGCAAAGTTTCCGGTAAGTGTGTATTTCGTCATTGTTGACATGGTTACCGGCCAGCCGCGCAGTCTAGCTTCCCCGCTCAGCATTGTTGGTGCCAGCCGGATAGCTGGAGAGGCTGCTGCCTCGGATCAGGTTTCAGCCGATGCCAAGTTTGTGCTGTTTTTGTCGCTGCTCGGTTCGATCAATCTGTTCTTGGCTATTTTTAACATGGTGCCGCTTCCGCCCCTGGATGGCGGGCATATTGCCGGTGCTGCGTATGAGTGGCTGCGTCGCAAAGGCGCAAAACTGCTAAAGAAGGCCGATCCTGGGCCTTTTGATACTGCGAAACTCCTGCCGGTTGCCTACGCTATGGGAGGGTTCCTGCTGCTGTGTGGGGTGGTGTTGATCATTGCTGATGTGGTGAACCCAATTCAGCTTTTCTGATCTGGAAGTTGATATCAGGGTAGATTAGGTGTGATCGGTGAAGATAAGGAGGTCTAGCCGATGAGCACAAATCTTGGCCTGCCAGCCCCACTGGAGTTAGCCGTACGTAAGCAGACCAGGGGTGTCAAGGTTGGAAGTGTTCTGGTAGGTGGCGGTGCGCCGATCTCAGTGCAGTCGATGACGACCACAAAGACGGCAGATGTTGACCGAACACTGCGCCAGATCGCCGAATTAACTGCTGCCGGTTGCGACATTGTGCGAGTCGCAGTCCCGACTGATGCCGATGCTGACGCTTTGCGCAAAATCGTGAAGCGCAGTACGTTGCCGGTGGTAGCTGACATCCATTTCCAACCCAAATACGTTTTCGCGGCGATAGCTGCCGGTTGCGCTGGGGTGCGGGTGAATCCGGGAAATATTCGGGCTTTCGACGATCAGGTCAAACAGATCGCGCAAGCTGCTACCGCAGAACAGGTGAGCATCAGGATTGGAATAAACGCAGGCTCACTTGACCAGCGGCTGCTGGAAAAATACGGCCATGCAACACCTGAGGCGCTGGTGGAGTCGGCATTGAATGAGGCCAGGCTGTTTGAGGAAGTTGACTTCTACGACTTCAAAATCTCAGTGAAACATCACGACCCGGTGGTGATGATTCACGCTTACCGGATGCTTTCGCAGGTATGTGACTACCCGCTGCATCTTGGAGTGACTGAGGCCGGCCCGAGCTTTCAAGGCACGATCAAATCGAGTGTGGCGATGGGAGCGCTGCTGGCAGAAGGAATTGGGGATACCATTCGGGTTTCGCTGTCTGCTCCGCCGACCGAGGAGGTCAAGGTCGGGATAAAGATTTTGGAATCGCTGGGTTTGCGGCCGCGTACTCTTGAGATCGTCTCCTGCCCTTCATGTGGGCGTGCGCAGGTGGACGTTTATACGTTGGCAGAGCAGGTAAGCGAAGGTCTGGCTGATCTCAAAGTGCCGCTGCGAGTGGCTGTGATGGGTTGCGTAGTCAATGGCCCAGGTGAGGCTAGAGAAGCCGATCTGGGGGTGGCTTCGGGCAATCAGAAGGGGCAGATTTTTGTCAAAGGCGAAGTGATTGCAACTGTGGACGAAGACCAGATCGTAGCTACGCTGCTGGAACAGGCGCGAAAACTGGCGGCGACTATGACACAAACCGTAGCTGGTGAAGTCCAAGTGCTAGCTATCCCAGGGAGCGAGTACTGATGCGGGCTCGGATTCTCACACGCGCCGACTTGGAACAGGTGAAGCGCATTCTAAGTGTCGACCCCGTGGTCAATATCTTCGTTTCTTCCAGGGTTGAAGGAGGAATTCTGGATTCCCACACTTCAGGAACGCTGTATGGTTGGCCTGCCGACGATGTGCGGTCGTTGCTGCATGTTGGGCAAAATCTGGTTCCGGTAGCTGTAGAGCGGGCAGCTATTCAGGCATTCGCCGAAGTACTGGGACGTAAACGCTCCGCGAAGGCAATTCTTGGACAAGCGAATATGGCGTTGTCGCTTTGGGCTGCGTTAGCCAGGCTTTGGGGACGCAGTTACGCCGTCACTAGGGAAATCCGGCCACGGCAACCGATGATGCTGATGACAAAACCTCCGCTTTGGCCTGCTGACCCAAGGGTGCGACCTATCACATTCCGGGAATTCGATTCGTATCTGGAAGCGTTTTTAGCTATGTATCGTGACGAAATTGGAGATGGGCAGGAACAGGTTAGTGCGCACAGTTTCCGACAGCACTGTCACACGCTGGTGGCGAATAACCGAGCTTTTGGGATTGTTGAGAACGGCCGAGTCATTTTCAAAGCTGATGTTGGCGTTTCGGCGAATTCGGTGGCTCAGATTCAAGGGGTTTGGATGGCTCCGGAGTATCGCGGTCTTGGGATGGCAGCAGGCGCAATGTCGGCGATAACCGAGTACGTGTTGGCCGACTACCGTGCGGCATGTCTGTATGTGAGTTCGTTCAATACCGCTGCGCTGCGCAGCTATGAGCGGGTAGGTTTCACCACCATCGACGAATTTGCCACCGTCCTGTTCTAGCTTTCACCTCGTGGCTTCGAGCCTGACGTTCTGTGCTTCTGCCATCGACGAGCGGTGGTCAGTGATCGGTGGTGTTGTCGTTGCCGACTACCATGCGGAGTCTGACGAGACTGGTGACGACTGCACAACCAGCAGCTATAGCAGCTACCCATAGGACATGCATGGCTGCTTGCGCTTCTTCGGCGTGCGAGCCTGTGGTGGCACCGTTCAGTACTAGTGCCACGCTAACGACACCGGCACCGGTCGATTGCGCGATGCTGCGGGTCAAGTTAAGTACCGCCGCCGCGCTTGCTGAATGTTGTATCGGTACTGCCAACTGCATCTCGCGGTTGTTGGGAGATTGGTAGATGCCAAACCCAAGTCCCGCCAGTCCGGCTGCGAATAAGATCATAGCTGTCGCCGGATTTTCGCCTAATGACCCGAGAACAATGAGTCCGGATAGAAAGATCACAAGCCCGATCAGCGCCAGCCAGGAGGGTCGTACCTTATCGGCGAGGCGTCCAGCAATGGGGGAAACGAAAATGATGACCGCAGGCCAGGGTGCGTAGAGCAGAGCAGATTCTAGCGGGGTCGCGCCATAGGCGCTTTGGAACAGGAATGGCAGTGCGACGAACGCTGCACCTTGAGAGACGAAGCCGCAGAAGGCTGTGGAGACGGAGAGGGTGAATAATCGGTTCCAGATTAGAAGTGGGATTACCGGCCGCGTCACTCGGCGTTCACTGTGCAGGAATAAACCCACCAGCAGCGCGCAGGCGAGGAATAATGCGCCCGACAGCCACAGTGTTGCGGTATCAGCTATATAGCGCATGCCCAACATAAAGGCGACTGCTGCTGCTCCAATGTATAGCGAACCTTTCCAGTCATAGTGGCCTGGTTTCGATTCTTCTTTCGGGATGGCGTAGGCACCTAGCGCGGTTGAGATGATGCCGAACGGTATGCTGACGCAAAATAGCCACTGCCAGCTTGCTACCGAGAGCACCAGTCCGCCCAGGGTTGGCCCGACGCTGACGCCGACTGCCACGGTCATGGCGTTTATGCCGAGAATCGATCCCAGTCGCGCTGGTGGATACAACGTGCGAAACATTGGGATGACGACGGCGAAAATTGTTGCTGCGCCTACTCCTTGCAAGGCGCGAAAGGTGACGAGCATCGGCAGCGTTGTCGAGAGAGCTGCTCCCAGCGATGCCAACGTGAACCAGGGAACACCTATCACAAATAGTCGTTTGCGCCCGATCTGATCTCCGAGTGCGGAGGTGGCTGGAACTGCGCAGGCTGTTGCGAGGAGGCAGGCGGTGGTTACCCAGACGGTGTCCGAAGGGTCGGCATTCAGGCTGCGGCTGATTACCGGGATAGCCACATTGACGATGGATGCGTCTAGGGTGCTTATTAGTGTCGTCATTACTAGTGCGATTACTGCCAAGTTGCGCCGAGTTGGGGATAACTCAGGCAGCGCAGCAGTTGTAGACACCATCTAATTGTTGCGCATTTGGCCGTATTTCCGGACGGTTCTCAGCTAGCGACCGCTCTGGCTGGTTGCCGCCAGCAGTCATTGGCGTATTTGAGATTTCTGGGTATTTCTGCTGTGCTTTGGCTGAATAGTTAACCGGAGAGAAACTGTTACAAAGCTGAGTTCTTTACATTTTCGCCTTCACCGGCTTCCAGAAGGACAAAACCAACTCCTAGTTTCATCTTATTAGACAAGTACTACTCCCGGCATGGGCGAACTCGTTACCAACTGCGATAAGGGCACAGGAAATAGGTGACATTCCGAGCTACTTCTTAAAAGTTTTGTGTAACGCATGTTCAGCTCTGTTATCGCAAACCCTGATTACTAGTCCAGTGCGAATCGGTGGTAACGTTTGGCGAGGAGTTTTAACCCTCAATATTGACGTGCAATTAGGACATGACCATGTCGCTTGATTCGTACTTTGAAGTACCTTCGCTTTTGCTGCACAATGACAGTTCCTCTCCCTCAGCGGATCAACCATTTGGAACATTCAAACGCACTGCGGAGGTTACACAAAAATCTGATAATCGGTTGATTACCGCGTCACAAAATGATAAACGTCGTGCTACAAAAGCCGCCTTAGCCGTGTTCTTTGTCGCGTGTGGCATAACCCTTTTCATGGGGATCGCGGTCTACGCGACTTTAGCGAGCGTCAATTTCTCGGCGACCGCCGGAATAGTCGTGTCCAGCTGGGCAAATGTCGTAGGTATCCTGTCGGTGGCCGCCTTCGTTGTTGTAGTCGTAACTGTCTTCTTGTTGATCCTCACGAGCGGCTCACGGCTGCTTCCGGGCATCACTCTTGCTATCAGCATCGTCGGCCCGTTCCTTGGCCTTGTTATCGGTGGGAGCTTGGGCGTCGCCGCTATGGTTGATAATCTTCAATCCACCCTCTCAAACATCTCTGACGCTTTAGCCAGCTCTGAGTTGCCGTCATGGGTTGAGTCGCTGGTCGCGATCTTCGGTTAGGATTCGTGATGGAGGTATGCGATGAGTGATCCTTTTGGTTTTGGCCAAGCCTCGCAGGCACATAGTGGCGATCCATACGATGCTTTCCCGAGTTCGGTATTCGGCGATGCGACGGGGTCGGGAGATATCAAATTCGTCGGGCCGCCGTGGCCGTGGCTAGTGGGAGGCGCAGTCACATCTGCCGCGGGTGCCGTACTCGCATGGCTGACGTCGTCGCTGCCGCTGGAAATCGTCGGCTGGTTCATCGCTGGCCCCGTAGGGTTTATGTTGGTGATACTGTTCACAAACCAGGACACCCGCCAGCGAGCTCGTGGTGTCTATCTGCAATACGGATGGTTGCGCCCCTTGCAGATTGCCGCCATCTGTGTGTGCGTGGCAGGTGTTGTTGCTGCCGCAATTCGGGTCGCTATTGGAGTGGGGCGGCTATGACGGTTAGGACACATTGGTGGCGCTATGCTTGCGTGATCGCTCTGCTCACTCCGCTCATCTTGCTTGGCGCTGTGGAACCAGTTGCACACGCAGTGGATACGACTGCGCCTCAGCGGTTCGCTGCTTGCCTGTCTGCGACTGGATCAGCCGACATCGTACTGCTGTTGGACGAGTCAGGCAGCCTTGCCGGATACGGCAACGTCCCGGGAACAGACCCAGATGGTACGCGCATCGTGGCTGCCAAGTATTTCCTCACTCGCATGGCTGGTATTGCGGAAAGCTCACAGGCGACGATAAGGGTACTCATCAGTGGGTTCTCGGTTGAGTACGACCCTGGCTCTGGCTGGGTGACGCTAGACACGTCTGGACTACCGAAGGCAATCGACGAAGTCGCAACATTCGCCGATAAGAATCACGGAGCAGGCACAGATTACTGGCTAGGGCTCAACGGGGCTCGCAACGATCTTAACGCGCAGCGAAAAAAGGATCCACAGGCTTGTCAGGCGATCGTTTTTTTCTCCGACGGCCAGCTTGACATTCAGAAGGATCCAAGGGAAAGTGCCTCCAATCCGGTCGCTCGTCCCTATGTTAAGACAGACCCGAATAAGACAGGCGACTGGGCAGGTGCTACAAAAGCAGCACAAACCGCACTTTGTAGTCCTACTGGGCTGGCGACGCAGATCCGCGTACGAGACATCATCGTTTTCGGGATCGGCTTATCCCCTGACCAGAAGACCGGAACGTTCGACCTCATGAAGAACGTCGTAACTGGATCGGGCAATTGCGGTGAAGCAACGACGCCGCCGCCCGGATATTTCGTCACTGCGAAGGACATCGACGACCTCTTGTTCGCGTTCAACGACGTAACTGGTGCGAAGACCGAAGAAAAGGATGTGTGCCAGGGAAAAATCGCCGATTGTAAGGCGGCAGACACCCACTTGCTGGCTATTGATGGCGCTGTTTCTCAGCTAGACATCCTCGGCAATGCGAATATCGACGGTGTCCAAGCGTGGCTCGTCTCGCCGTCCGGCGAACAGTTGGAACTAAAGCGCGGCACCATTGGTAAGAAGCAGAATCTTGCTCTGCCTGACACAAACGGCAGGTACACATGGCTTTCGGAGCACACACTTGAGCTTCAGATGTCTATGGGCTCGGACGCGAGCGCGTGGCTGGGCGAATGGCAGCTCATCTTCGTTGATCCGGTAGCAGCGTCGCAGGGACAGAAAAGCCGCGTGAGTGTGAACATTACTGGAGACCTCAGAGCCACCATAGTGTCGCCAGAACTCACTTCGATACGTCAGGGTTCACTCGTTGAGTTGGAGATCGGAATGCTCAACCGAGACAAGAAACCGGTGCACGCGTATAGCCTTGAGGGCACACTGAACCTAGATATCTCGGTGACTGACGCTAACGGCACATCAACGCCAGTTGCATCGGCAATCACAGTCGACCAGTTGAATACGCCAGTTTCGCTTGATGTGATGAAGATGGCTCCTGGCTCGGGCAAAGTCGTCTTGACGGTCAACTACACGACGGCAGGCTCAGGCGGCTCCCATGGCACTTCGCTCGCGCCGTCAACGACGGAGGTTCCGTTCATAGTACTGCCCCCAGCGAACTTCCCGACGGTGGTAAACGAAATCGACCTCGGAGCGATAACGGGGCCTGTTGATGTAACGACACAACTTTCGGTGCAGGGGCCAGGTTGCGTGTGGCTCGATCCAGCATCGCCCAACGTCGATGGTGCACCCGACGAGGTGGGTCAAGTGAGCGTGCAGTCCATAAATGTAGACCAGTCGTCATGCGTAGCTGTTGCGAACGAAGCGTCGGGGTCACTACCGATACGAGTAACTACACAGGACGGCGGGAACGGAGACTTGCTGGGGACGTTCATCGTCAAAACAATACCGCTCGACGCTCCGGACGTGGCACCGATCGACGTGATAGTCCACTATTCAGGCGAGTTAACACGGCCACTTAACCAGACAAACTTCACGATCGCACTCATCGCTGCACTCATACTTGGCGTTGGCATCCCAGTCGGGCTCGCCTATCTAGCGAAGTACCTACTCAACTCAAAGATGCCGAACCAGCCGCTCTATGTCGTCGAGCAGACGGTGACGGCCGGATCAGGAGAGTTACTGGACGCTGGTTCGCCACTGGCCGTCGATTACGCAATGCTTTCGGGTTTGACATACGGCACAAAGGGAGGCGATCGAGCACGCCAAGTTGGCTCATACCGGTTAGTCAGCAAGATGGGGTGGTCGCCGTTCGGCGGTGCGAGCGTTATCGTCGACAATGTCACGGCAGGCGCTACGAGCTATCACGCGAAGGCTGGTACCTCAGCTCGCTTACCGCTGGCCGTCGCGAACACGTGGACACTAGTAAAGCGGCCGGGCATGGCCGACGACGAGGCAGGTTTGCTCCTGCTCATCGCGTCGACCGTGGGACAGAAGCAGGTGAACGACCTGCTTGCCGACCTTAATACTAAAGGTCCAGCGATCATAGCTGATCTGACCGCTATATTGAATCAAGCGCCGAAGCCGAGCAAAGCAGGCAAAGGCAAGTCGGAGAATATCATGGCACCGCCGCCGAGCAAGCCCGACTATTTCACAACAAGCGAACCAAGTTCGCAACGACCGACGGACGACAACCCGTTCAAATAAAGAGAAGGAACAACTGGGAATGACTGATATTACTGTTGAAGATGCGGGCACTAGTCCGCTGTTGCGTAGAATCCTAGTTGTCGGGTGTGGCGGGGCTGGGGGGAAGACTATTGCGTACCTGCTCGACCCCGTGTGGGCCGCTCTGGCAGAGGC
>WRJP01000056.1 GCA_009778535.1 Propionibacteriaceae bacterium
CTCGCGTACATCAGGTGGAGTATGGCGTGCTCGACCCCGCCGACGTACTGATCGACGGGCATCCATTTGTCGATGTCCTCACGCCGGAACGGTTCGGTGGCACACCCTGGAGAGCAATAGCGCAGGTAGTACCACGACGAATCCACAAACGTGTCCATCGTGTCGGCATCACGCCGGGCTGGCGAGCCGCATTTGGGGCAGGCCACATTCACCCAGTCGGTTGCTGAGGCCAGCGGAGCGGTTCCCTTGGGAGCCAGTGCGGCGCCGCGCAGATCGGGAAGTTCCACCGGAAGTTGCTCATCGGGTACGGGAACTTCGCCGCAATCTGGGCAGTGGATGATCGGAATCGGGCAACCCCAGAAACGTTGCCGTGAGAGCAGCCAGTCGCGTAAGCGGTAGGTGACGGCAGCCTCCCCGAGATTGCGCTCGGCCAGCCAGGCGCACATCTTTTCGACTCCGGCACTCACTTCATCCAGGCCGTCCAGTATCGGCGAGTTCACATATTTGCCGTCTCCTGGGGTTGCGATGCCGCTACCGGTGGGGTCAGGCAGGCCAGTTTCAAGCACGACTTGTACATCAAGCCCGAAGGCGATGGCGAAGTCCAGGTCGCGTTGATCGTGGGCAGGAACTGCCATGATGGCGCCCGTTCCGTATTCGCTTAGCACATAGTCGGCTGCGTATACCGGCATTTGCGCCCCGGTGACCGGATTTACCGCGTACACGCCCAGGAATACTCCAGTCTTTGGACGTTCGCTGGATTGCCGCTCAATCTCGGTGACTTTCTTGGTTTCCTCTAAATAGGCCTCGAAGACTTCCCGCTGCTCGGGGGCGCATAGTTCTCCAGCGAGTTCAGCATCGGGGGCTACCACGAAGAATGTCGCCCCGTACAGAGTGTCGGGACGGGTGGTGAAAACCTTCACCGGCTCGCTTCTTCCAGTTATCGCAAAATCAACATAGGCGCCCTGGGAGCGTCCAATCCAGTTGCGCTGCATCGCCAAGACTCGATCTGGCCAGCCATCTTGGATTTGATCCATGTCGTCGAGCAAGCGTTGGGCGTAGTCGGAGATTTTGAAATACCACTGTGTCAGTTTGCGTTTGGTTACGACTGCCTTGCAGCGTTCACAAAGTCCGGCAACTACCTGTTCGTTTGCCAATACGGTCTGATCTTCGGGACACCAGTTGACGTAGGACGCCTTGCGGTATGCCAAGCCTTTTTCATAGAAGCGCAGGAATAGCCACTGGGTCCACTTGTAGTATTCGGGGTCGGAGGTGTGCAGTCGCTTCGACCAATCCAGGCTCAGCCCGTAGCGCTTGAAGGAGTTGGCTTGGGTTTCAATGTTTGCATACGTCCAGTCGGCAGGATGCGAACCGCGGGCGATAGCGGCATTTTCGGCGGGGAGTCCGAATGAATCCCAGCCGATTGGGTGCATGACGTCGTAACCTTTGCCTCGCCAGTAGCGGGCGATGACATCCCCCATGACGAACGCTTCAGCATGACCCATGTGTAAGTCGCCGGAAGGGTAGGCAAACATGTCGAGCATGTAGCGCCTGCTGGAGCTATCGCCTGCTGGTGTGGCAAAGGTATTATTTTCTGCCCAATATTTGCTCCAGCGTTCCTGCGCTGCCGCAGCGTTGTACTCACTTTTCATGTCATCTTGCACCCAGCAATCGTATCCGAAATCTGTAGGCAGTAACCGGTGGGTGGTGGAGTGCGGGACAGTCGTGTGGAAAACATCTGGTGGTTTTGGCAGCTCTTGCGAGGTCTGTGTGAGACATTGCCTAAACGCGCTTTAATAGACTAAAATTATGGTCATGACCACCATTCCGCTTGCTACTGCTAAAGCCCGCCTTTCGGCCTATGTCGATGACGTGTTCAGAACCCACGAACGTGTCACCATCACTCGTAACGGAGTGCCCACAACTGTACTAATGTCTATCGACGATCTGGAGTCACTTGAGGAGACTTTGGCGCTGCTAAGTGATCGGGACGCTATGTCTGAAATCCGCCAAGCAACGCGAGAGGTGGACGAAGGTTTGGCGGTTGAGTGGAATGATTACGTCGCCCAGGCGCAGTGATGTACCGCGTAGTTTGGGCACCATCGGCTAGACGGCAACTTGAAAACCGAATCCCGGGCAGCGTCGGTGCTGCAATTTGGGAGTTTGTCAACGGCCCGCTAGCTGCCGAGCCATTTCGTGTCGGAAAGGCATTACGTTACGAGTTGGAAGGCTACCGATCAGCACGACGTGGTGAGTATCGCATCGTTTACCGTGTGGCGGACAATGTGGTACAGATCATCCGAGTTGACCATCGTCGAAACGTTTACCACAACCCGGATTAATATCCGTCTCGGAAATGACTGCGCGTTTGGTGATCTGACGGCAAATTTGTTTATGCACAGATCGCTGTTTCAGGAGACAAAAAACGGCACATAGTGTGGTTTCAGCCGAGCAATTATGCAGCTTTCGCGGCAAGTTCGGCTCGGTAGGCGGCAAGGAGCGGCTCCATGTATTTAGTGCTGACCCCGTATTCATGTGTGAGAACGAAACCCTCAGCGATTTGCAGTTCTTCGTCAGTCAGCACTTTCAACTTCACCAAAGTACAGATCGCATCCATAGCACAGAGCCAGTCTTCACCATCTTCCGCTAGATCAACGGCTTCTGACATTTGAGACTCCGAAAAATGCTCGGCATATTTCTCGCGAAGCTCATGTCCAAAATTTCCAAGCACCATGATCTGATTATATGCTTTCTTGCGGATATGCGGTGGGGATGTGCCATGCTCGACCCCAAACTCGTCTTACTTTTACAACGCCCTGTACGCCACGGAAAACGCCAAATACGCTGAAGTTTCCATCATCGATAACAGCAAACTTGGTTGGACGGTCGATGATCGCGGTGACCCAGGTAACCACCAACTCAACCCCCCAACCAGCAGGGAACTCATCCTTCCCCCATCCAGTGTCATGTCGATGTCCGCCATGCGGCTTAGCTCCTACAAAGATTCCAGTTTTGATCATGTGCGCAACCTGTTGTGATTGTTCACCGGAGAGATCGCCATCCAGAACCGACAGGGCATCTACCTTGCCGAAGGTATCAATTTGAGAACGTAAAGTCAGGATACGTGGGTCATCGAAATCATCGGCTGTCAATGGTCCAAGCATCCCTGCGATACGGGCAGGGGGCGCAGAATCAGCAGTCAAGCCTGACTGCGTGACCTCGGTGTTTGGCAGGTCGTAATTCATGAATCGTTGCTATCTGAGCAATCACTGGTTTTCAACTGACCAGATGTCCAATGCCAGGTAACTGTGCCAGTATCTGTTCCCAGCGTTCCGGGTCAGTCACGGTGTAGTTAATCCACGCGAGCATGCCGATCAAGACGGGAACCTTTGGGTCGCGCTTGGGGTATGCGTACACCAAATCTTGGAATTCCAGCTTCAGCAACTCTGCCGCCCGTTCGAGGCATATCACCGCTAGCGCACCGTCGCCGCTTATCCAAGCTGCCAGACCCAGTAGGCTCAACGGGCGAAGTTGGTGCGATTGTGGAGTCTGCTTGACGACTTCAGACCAAAAGGCCCGCATTGCGGCGGCGTTTGCACTATTCACGAATGAAATGGCAGCGCCGCGAGGCTGCGGAAACTGAATCAGCGCCGCTGTCCTAGCTGCGTCTTCTGGGGTCACCCTCTTTGCCGACTTCGCTCCTTTCAGCAGCTCAAGTAGCTGTGATGGCCAGCGCTCTTCGGGAATCTTTTCCAGCAATCGGAGTTGATCGGAAAGCTGTGTTTTCAAAGTGGCATCGTCCGAAATTGGATGTAGCGTTCTGGCCAACGCGGCTCGTGATTGGTACACCGCTTTATTTTGTGAAATAGCTGCTTCGTAGCTGTAGTTACGGCACATGCCTTCAGAGCCGCCTAATTGCCAAAACCGGTTTCCAACATGAATCACCCAAAGCGGGGATGCCCAGATTTGCGAAGCAAGTTCCCATAACTGCGACCAAGGATTCAAGGTCTGGGTGTACCCAATGAGAAAGCCGTTCGCTTGGTCGTATTGCCCCCAAATTCGCCGCAAGCTCTGCCAGGTCGCTCTGAACTGATGATTTGAACCAGGGGTCGGAAAGTCCATGCGTGCAGCCACCGCAATCATGCCGTCCTGCAACACGACACTGACCACAGATTCTGTGGGGTGGAAACCGAGCAGTTCGGGTATTAGAGCCAATAGTTCGTCGATGCCGCGGGCGGTCGTCGCCCAGATGGCTTGCGTCAAAGTCTCCATACCTTCCATATAGGAAAGAAATCCGCAAATTTTTCAGTTATCCACAGGCCATCTCGCATTTTCTTTCGATTTCACAGCCGATAGTCCTGGTTTTGCATACAGTGTGCGGTGCAGTTGAAATAACGGGTACTCTTTCATTGATGAGTCAGAACCAACCGCCCGCTAATTGGATGCCGCCCGGGATGAATCCCAAGCCGACCTCCATCAACGACTTTTCGCCGCCACGAACTGGCTTGCCGCTGTTGATTATCGGCGCGGTACTTGGGGTAGTGGTGCTCATCATCGTATTTTTCTTTGCGCAGCCCCCGACTATCAAACCGCACCCACTAGCTACGCCAACCCCTTCTGCATCCCAGGCTCCAACGAACTGGGGGATGCCATTCTTGACGGGTAACGAATCATGCGAAGGAATGTGGGACATCACCAGCCATCTGTGGGGCAATGGCGGGCTCGAAATCCAAGTCAGGGTTTTTTCAAAAAACTGCTCCTTGGAACTGTCCTTTGGTGCATTCTCCAACACTGATGCTGCTTTCTACGATCCAGAACCTAGCCCGGGATTCATGGATTTCTACGGACTGTCTTTGGAGCCGGGGCAGGAGCGGAACGGGTCGATATTTTTCTATATGCCACGTACGAGCTGCGTCATCATGATGTCGGACGAGTACGGCTCTCAGCTTTCTGCGTTGGACGTAGCTGGCTGAAGCAAATGCAATTACGCTCAAATACGACCCCAGGGGCAATATGATTGAGTCTGTGAGTGGGCAGCCGATTTCAGCCGAGTTGTTGGCAGTGATCGTGGCAATGGTTGATGGCCGGCCCGCTGTGCTGACGTTAGGAGACCCACCAAGTTTGCCGGCGGGGCCGTTATTGCCCTCACATCGTTCTTTGCAAGCTGCGACTCGGGTTTGGGTGGAGAAACAAACCGGTCGCAAACTTGGATATTTGGAGCAGCTTTATACTTTCGCTGACTTGGATAGGCCGCAAGTTGGCGGCGAGCGCCGTATCTCGGTTTCTTATTTAGGGTTGACAAATTCGCAAGCGGCCAAAGCTTCAAATTTTGGTGAATGGACGCCGTGGTATGCGTTGTTTCCTTGGGAAGATACCCGCAGTAACCAGGGCATGCGAGCTGGCGAGGCGGCACGCGAGTGTATAGCTGCGGGATTGGGCACCTGGGCACAGGGGTCGAAGCAACGCCGACAACGCAGCGCCATCAGCTTTGGGCTTGATGACCGGCGTTGGAATCCGGCTGCGGCATTGCAGCGCTACGAACTCTTGTTCGAGGCGGGACTGGTCGCAGAGGCTGCTGAAAACTGCATGTCAGAACACATGCCAGATTCGTTACGTATGGTTGGAGATCATCGCCGGATAGTTGCCACTGGAATGGCGCGGCTGCGAGCCAAGATTGAATATCATCCGGTCGTTTTTGAGTTGTTAAGTGACGAATTCACGCTGCGCGAGTTGCAGGACTGTGTGGAGGCGCTTGCTGGACGCGAAGTGCATACCCAGAATTTCCGCAGAGTGGTAGCTGCTGAAGAACTCGTTGCAGAAACCGGGCATGTGGTGGAAACCAGAGGCCGCCCAGCACGGCTATATCGGTTCCGGCGCAGCATTCTGCAACAGCAGGAAACCGCTGGTACGAAACTACCTACCAGCAGAGCGAAATCCTGATAAAGGCTAGTTGCAGCAAAGCCGTCAGATTGGATTACAGCCGAAGCTGTGGATAGGAAAAAGTTATCCACAGATCACAAGATTAAGCGACACTTTTAGTCGCAGCTTTGCAATATGACTAGGTGTGAACACACCCATTAATGACTCCTACGCGATTCGAGATCGTCTTGCTCCGCTTTTCGAGCAACCGGCGAGGCGTTTCGTTGGAGAGCAGTCTGAGCAAACGTCCCTTTTTCAAGCTGGTTTTACTTCCGAGTTGAATGATGCCTCAGATTTACACTTGACGGCCGTTTCGGCAGGCAGCACACCACAAAACTTTCAGCCATCGCGTGCTGGGGTCGCCAAGATTGCTGAGAATGCTTGGGCTTTCACCAAAAGCCATCTGGTAGGGGTGGGGACGGTGCTGCTAGCTGGATGTCTGTGGGCGGGTTATTCAATCTCGCAGGCGCAGTCGGTGGAAGTGCCAGTAGGGACACCCACGGTTGTCGCTACCCCTATTGCCATTCCAACTCCGACTCCAACACCAACTCCAGAAATCGCGGTGCACGTCATTGGCGCGGTTAAATCGCCTGGAGTTGTAAAAGTAAAACAAGGTTCCAGAGTGAGTGATGTTATACAAGCTGCGGGAGGGCTGGCTGCCAACGGCGACCTTGCAGAGTTGAACCTTGCGGCTTTAGTAGTTGACGGTTCGCAGATTGTTGTTGGGACGACAGACTCCCCCAGAGGAGAAATCCGGTATAGCTCCGCTGGCGGCCAAGCTGTAGGCGGTAATGAAGTGAAAGTGTCACTGAATGCGGCCACTGCCGCCCAACTTGAAACTTTGCCAGGAATCGGGCCAGTGACGGCGGCTCGGATCGTGGCTTGGCGCGAAGCTAACCAGCGCTTTTCGGAGTTAGAGGAGTTGCAAGAGGTATCCGGAATCGGCCCTAAAACCTATGCAGCCCTGCTGCAATACCTGCAACTTTAGGCAGCCATGGATATTCACGCGTCGGTAGCAGCTAAGTTGGATTATCGCCCGATTATTTTGGCTGCTGCGGCCTGGGGCAGTACTTGGATTGCCAGCGACAGGGTGCCAGCTACCGCCTTCATCGTTGCAGGAATTGGCCTTTTGATTCTGCTGCTTTCATGGGGTCGGCAACGCTGGTTACTTGCAGCTGCTGGTGCGATCATCCTAGTCATGGCGAGTTGTACTGGACTGCGTAACTGGGTACAAGACTTATCTCCCATAAACGGGTGGGCAGCCGAGAATGCAGTGGTGAAAATTGTCGCTGTAACTGGCGGAGGCAAGTTGGGTGAAGCTACATACGGGCAGTGGTGGCAAACAACAGCATGGGTGCATCAGGCGCAAGCCCGCGGAGAAAAATGGGAAACCAATGTCCCCGTACGACTGGTCGTGGGTGGAGAGTTAGTCTCAGATTGGGTGGCGGTACGTCCTGGTACGACGGTTCAGACCCGAGTCATGTTGACGAAAACGCTAGAGCCGGAGTCAAACGTCGCTGTAGCCCGCGCCAGGGAACCACCAGAAATCCTTGCAGAGCCGAGTTTCGTTGATGCCCTGGTAGAACGATTTCGTGAGGGGCTGCGTGATGCGGCGAGCGGACTTTCCCCAGCTCCAAGAGCGTTGGTGCCTGCTCTCGTGTTGGGCGACACCTCGGCAATGACTCCGGTTCAACGTGAACAATTTATTGCTACAGGGCTGACACATCTGGTTGCTGTCTCTGGGACACATCTGAGCATTCTGCTTGGGTTCGCCGCATATGGGTTGGGAAGCATTGGGATAAGGGGCTGGTGGCGGCGGGCTTTGATGCTGGTAGTTGTGTTGTTCTTTGTCTTGCTGTGCAGAGCTGGCCCATCGCTGTTGCGTGCAGCCGCAATGGGAACAGTTGGACTTGTCGGATTAGGTTATTCGCAAAAGAGCCAAGCACTGCGGTATCTGGCATGGACGATCATTGGTTTGCTGTTCATCGATCCGTGGCTTTGCAGGTCGGTTGGTTTTGCGTTATCCGTTGCGGCAACCGCAGGGATTGTGCTTTGGGCAGAACCTTGGTCACAAAGGTTGAAACGATTCTTGCCGGGTTGGTTAGCTGTTGTTGTCTGTGTCCCACTTGCAGCGCAATTGGCCACTCAGCCGCTAATCACCGCAATCTCACACCAGGTCAGCTTGGTCGGTGTCATAGCAAATATGATTTCGGTGCCTTTGGTAGCGCCAGCGATGGCGTTGGGTTTTGCAGCTTTGGTGACTGCTGCAATCAGCCCGTTGATCGCGGAAGTGTTAGCCACGATGGCTGGTTGGTTCGCACAAGGCTTGTGTTGGATTGGTGAGTATGGGAGCAGTCTGCCAGGGGCAACACTGGGTTGGTCGGTCGATCCGTTCGCTATTGCGTTGGTGGCTTGCATCAGCCTTGGCATTGCGCTCGTCATTCCAGCATTACTGTCATATAGACTCTTGGCGGGAGCCTGCGCTTTGGCATTGGTATTTTCACTGCTGCATCCATTTCCGATTCCAGGTTGGCCGCCGCAGCAGTGGGCAATGGTTAGTTGTGCTGTCGGACAGGGAGACGCCACAGTGTTCAACGCAGGAGACGGACACGCACTGTTGATTGACGCTGGTCCTGAACCGAAAGCGCTGGATTCCTGTCTGCGGCAGCTTGGAATTCGGCATGTCGTGGCCGTTTTGACTCACCTGCATGCAGATCACATCGGGGGATTACCTGCGCTGCGCAATAGTAGAAAGCTCAACACTCTCATCGCAGCTGAGGTGAACCAAATCGAGAGCGCATGGAAACAGCAAGTTGAGCTTGGTTCAGTGCGGTTCATCACGGCTGCTTCAGGTATGCATTTGGTCTTTGGGCAGGTGAGTTTGCAGGTGATTGCTTTGAAGCCTAGTCCGGCATACTCGCTGGGAGCGCTGGGCGAACCAGGGGATGACGACGCCGCAGTCGAGAATGATTCTTCACTGGTGTTGCGGGTTGAGACCGCAGGTCTGTCAGTTATCGTTGGTGGCGATATCGAGGAAGCTGGACAGCGGAATGCGCTGGTTTCTAATCAGCTAAAGGCTGATGTGTTGCTGGTTCCGCACCACGGGTCAGCAAGGTTCATCCCGAGGTTTTTTGATGCTGTAAATCCTGCACTTGCACTCATCAGCGTCGGTAAAAATAGCTATGGGCATCCTTCTGCGTCAGTTTTGAATCAGCTTGCAGGGATACCCACGTATCGCACAGATCAGGATGGGTCGATAGCAGTACGCAAGAACGGAACTGACTTGGAGGTAACGATGTCACACTGAGCGTTCGTTCGCGGAGATATTCCGGGGGTGCGGCGTATGTCCGCGATTCCAAATAGACTACTCGCATGAAAAATCAGGGGAGCTTTGGGCAGACGCTTCTAATTGTAGGCGCTGAGTCATTTCTTGCCGAAAGAGCCGCTGCTGAGTTTATTGACCGAACCCTGTCAGAACACCCAGATACCGACGTTCGGCAAGTACGCGGCGCTGAGCTTTCAGCTGGAGTCTTGACGGAAATGGCTGGCGGGTCGCTGTTTTCTAGCTGGGTGACCTTAGTGGTGCATGATATTTCTGCGCTGCCGAGCGGTCTTTCAGATCAACTCGCTGATTTGGTTGCGAATCCTGGGTCGGAGTTGGCGTTGGCGCTTTTGCATCCGGGCGGAGTGAAAGGCAAGGCGCTTTTAGATCGAATAAAAAAGTCTAACCCGATGGTCGTCGAAGCTTTGCCGGTTAAGCCTTGGGATTTGCCCAAATTCGCTGTCATGGAAGCGAAACGCTTAAAAGGAAGAACAGACGAGTCGGCGGCATCCGCTTTGATTGAAGCTGTTGGCTCAGACCTGCGCACTATCACCTCAGCTCTACGCCAGTTAATTGATGACTCGACAGACGGTCTTGTTTCGGAAACGCAGGTGCGCACATATTTTTCCGGTCGTGCGGAGGCCACCATTTACGCGATTACAAATGATGCCATGAATGGAAGAACCAGCCAAGCGCTGGGAAAGCTGCGTTGGGCATTAGTCACAGGGGTGGAGCCACCCCGCATCACCGCTTCGTTCGCCTACTCCTTGCGACATCTTGGGAAGTATTTAGACGCTGCCGACCCCTATATCAGTGATGTCGATTTAGCTCGTGAGATCGGGGTTTCTCCGAGAGCAGTAAAGGAATTGACGAGGCAAGCACGAGACTGGCGCGAATCGGGAGTGGCTGCGGCGATAAAGGCAGTAGCTATTGCTGATGCCAAGGTGAAGGGTGCGGCGACTAACCCTGGTTTTGCGCTGGAGCAGTTGGTGATGCGAGTGAGTGGGTTACGGCAGCAGCGATCTTAGAGAGCAACTGGTTAATACTCGCACCGAAACAAGAGGTGTCGCGCCTGGTTGTGGTACGGCGCCAGTTACAGGGAGGCCGCTTTGGAAGCGATTGCTGATTTACGGTTAGCGGCCTGATTCGCGTGGATTACGCCCTTGGATGCCGCCTTGTCGAGGGCTCGGGTTGCGGCTCGCGCCAGTTCTTGAGCTTTTTCTGTTTCACCGGCTGCGGCAGCT
>WRJP01000057.1 GCA_009778535.1 Propionibacteriaceae bacterium
ATTTCTCAGGTTTGTGACGAAGTGATGGTCATGTTGGATGGGGCAATCGTCGAGAAAGGCTCTGTGGAGCGTATCTTCTCCAATCCGCAACATCCATACACTCAAGGGCTGGTCGCTACTTCCCGGATAGATCAAGTTGAACCCGGTCAACGGCTTCCTACTGTGCAGGATTTTTTCAAAGGGTCGAAGAAATGAGCATTCTACAAGCATCGGGTTTACACCGAAACTTCGGTTCGGTAAAAGCCTTGAAAGGTGTCGATCTGGAAGTTGCATCTGGTCAGCGATTGGGCATAGTTGGAGAATCAGGTTCGGGTAAGACCACGCTGATAAAACTACTGGCCGCTTTGGATGAACCCGATTCTGGAGAAGTGCATTTTGAGCAGAAGCTGATTTCTGGTCTTCCAGAAAGAAAACTTGGCTTTTTACGTTCCGCGGTGCAGATAGTATTTCAAGACCCCCGCTCGTCGCTTAATCCTAGGATGAAAGTCGGCGACATTATCTGCGAACCGCTGCGTTCGAGTTGGATGCGAAAAAGGCTGGAAGGGGTCGATAAGCTGCTTCGGCTGCATGAACTTCTCCAACTCGTCGGACTTCCGCAAGACTGTGCCGACCGGTATCCTCACGAATTTTCTGGAGGACAAAGGCAACGCATAGCTATCGCGAGGGCGTTGGCTCCTAGGCCGGAGGTTCTGATCGCTGACGAGCCGGTGTCCGCATTGGACGTGTCAGTGCGGGCGCAGGTGATCAATCTGTTGGCGACCCTAGTAGAGACCGAAAAGCTCACGCTGATCTTTGTGAGTCACGACTTGGCGGTGGTACGGCATTTGTGCGATTCAGTGGTCGTGATGTATTCGGGTGAAATCGTTGAACAAGGCACCCGCAGCGAAGTGTTCGAGAACCCGCGTACCGACTATACCCAGAAGTTGCTTTCAGCCATCCCGCAACTTGCATTGTCCGGCCGCGCCCGCTGACTGTTCTTCTTTCCCGCTGATTGAGTGCCGGTCGCAGACCGGTGTATCGAAATCAAGGGTGATGGCACGCCTGTCTAGTCATCCGCGCGCCAATCGCGTGATCCATCACATTCGGCAGTTAGGCAAGAACGGACTACGTGCTGCGCACTGCGACGGAGCATTGGGGTTGTGGATACTGCGAGACGGCTTTCACCCGTCCGCAGCATGACTTTTAGGGATAATACCTACCTGGTCATTGGGCGCGCTTACCGCGCAGCCGCGCCAAGAACTCGGCGTGGAGGTGGGGGTTTGCAGCGATAGCGCTCGGACCAAAGGGCCCGGGTGCGCCATCGAGGTTTGTGAATATCCCTCCCGCTTCAGCAACGACGAGATAGGGCGCAGCCATGTCGTGCAGTGATAACTTGGGTTCGGCGGCAAGATCGACTGCTCCTTCGGCCAGCAGCATGTAACTCCAGAAGTCGCCGTAGGCGCGAGTGCGCCAGCAAGCTTGCAACACGTTTGCGAACTGCTGTCCTAATCCAGCGTCGACCCACTCTCCGATCTCGGAGTAGGACAGCGAAGCGTCCGCCATTGAAAGCACTGTTGAAACCTGGCAGGGAACTGCGTTTAGCAGATTTCTGCCGACAAAGGCGCCGCCTTCAGCGCTCGCCCACCAACGTCTGTTCAGTGCTGGAGCCGAGACTACAGCCACAGTTACCGCATCGCCATCCATTAAAGCGATCAAGGTAGCCCACACCGGAACCTGGCGTACAAAGTTGGCGGTTCCGTCGATAGGGTCGATAATCCAACGCCGCGGCCCCCAACCGGTATCTTCCCCTTCTTCGCCATGGACGCCGTCGCGGGGACGAGTTCGTTGCAGCATGGTACGAATGGCATCTTCAACAGCTATGTCGGCATCGCTTACTGGTGTCAGGTCAGGTTTTGAATCGACACGCAAATCGAGAGCTTTGAATCTTGCCATTGTGATGGCATCTGCTTGATCGGCTAGCAAATGAGCTAGCCGAAGGTCTTCGGTCAACGATTGAGCAACCATGAAATTCAGGCTACCTTGATTTACTCGCTATTGGCGGCAGCGACGCGGGAAGCGAGGGTAGAACACTCGATTACATCCAAGCCTTTTCGATACGCCGAAACGATTCCAAGCGCCCAGCGGCGAGCTTGCCGTCGGCAACGGCGCTGTCAAAAGCGCAATCGAGCGTACCCGTTTCATGAGTGCAACCCCTGGGGCAATCTACGGCTAGTTCATCCAGATCGCCAAAGGCAGCGACGATGGATTCGACTGTCACATGGCTCAAACCGAAAGAGCGAACCCCTGGGGTGTCGATCACCCAGCCGTCGCCGCTAGGTAGTCGCAGCGCGATAGCTGAGGTTGACGTGTGTCGCCCTTTGCCAGTCACTTCGTTGACTTCGGCAGTAGCTCGATCAACACCTGGAATCAAGGCGTTGACCAGGGTGGATTTTCCAACCCCGGAATGCCCTACCAAAACACTCACCTGGCCTGTTAGCAGCCGCAAGAGTTCACTGTGGTCGGCTCCTGGTTCACTGGTCAACATGCGCAGTCCAAGCGGTTCATAAATCTGTGTCAGCTCATGAACACTGGCAAGATCGGCCTTCGTAAAAATCAGCAACGGCTCCAGCCCGCCGTCATAGGCAGCAACTAAAATCCTATCTATCATCCCGGGGCGCGGAGCCGGGTCAGCCAAAGCTGTCACTATCACCAATTGATCTGCGTTAGCGACGATAGGTCGCTCATACGGGTCGTCGTCGTCGGCGGTGCGCATCAGCAGTGTGCGCCTGGCTCCCACTTCGACGATACGAGCTAGAGTGCCCTCATTTCCGCTGGTGTCACCGACCAAATTAACTTCGTCACCGACGATGACAGCGCTGCGTCCCAGACTGCGCGCCTTCGTCGCGGTCACAGTAATACCAGTCGTGGCTACCAAACAACCAAAACGCCCCCGGTCAACCCGCACCACCATGGCGGCTTCGGCGTCGGCGTAGCTGGGACGAGCTTTCGTGCGCGGTCTGGTATGCCGAGGTGGTCGTCCAAAACCGGCGTGTGGGTCGTCGGTAATGGCTTCGCTAAGTTTGCGGTTCATTCGGTCATACCGATCATTTCTTCCCAACGTGAAACAAAATCCGGAAGTGTTTTTGCGGTGCAGTTCACGTCGTCAATTTCTATTCCACAAATGCGTAAGCCGAGCAGTGCCCCAGCATGAGCCATGCGATGATCGGCATAGCTGCGGAAAACTCCCGCAGTTAATTTGCCTGGCTTTATTTTCATACCGGACGATGAAACCTCGACCCCGCAGCCAAGATTGGACAGTTCCGTTGCTAGCGCACTCAGCCGATTCGTTTCGTGGCCTGCAATGTGACCAACTCCACTAATGGTGCTCACACCGTCAGCAAGCGCTGCTAAGGCGGCCACGACTGGAGTGATTTCTCCAATTTCGTGCAGATCGATATCGACGGCAGCGATCTCGCCAGTTCCGCTGACACACACTTGGTCAGCCGTACTTTCGACTTTTCCGCCAAAGGCTTCCAGAACGCCAAGCAGTTCGTTGGCAGGCTGAATCGAATCTTGCGGCCAATATGCTGCAACCTTTCCGCCACACACCAACCCAGCCGCCAGGAAAGTGGCGGTGTTGGTCAAATCCGGCTCAATAGTTTCTACCGTGGCTGCGATTTTCATTTTCGGGACTTCCCAAATGTGGTTCTCATAGGTCTGAACTTGAACCCCGCGTTTGGCTAGCTGTGCGATAGTCATTTCGATGTGCGGGGCCGAAGGTATTTGCGAGCCGTCGTGAATCAATCGCAACCCATTGGGAAAACGCGCCCCGGCAAGTAACAGCCCGGAGACGTACTGACTGGTTGCCGAACTAGCTATGCTCACTTCATAGGCGCGTTCATTAAGCCCACCGCTAACGCTAAAAGGCAGGGTCGACCCCTTGACGTGAGCGCCGAGGCGAGTCAGGGCTTCTAAGAGCCCGGCAATCGGGCGCGCAGCGGCTTGCGGGTCGCCGTAAAAGTTGGAAGTCCCCTCGATCATTGCCGCAACCGGCGGAAGGAAACGCATAACGGTGCCGCTGAGTCCTACGTCAATGTCGGCAGGGCACAAAGTCGCAGGCGGAATGATTTCCCAGATATCGACCTCGTGGGGAATGATTTGCGCCCCAAATCCTGCGATAGCGTCGCGTAGCAGTCCGGTGTCACGTCCAGCAGGAACTTGGCGCAACACGCTGGCCGATTGCGCGAGCAAGGACAGCACCAAGGCGCGCGCCGCCACAGATTTTGAGCCAGGGAGTCGGATTTTTGCGTTCAATTCCTGGTTCGAGTGCGGAGTTAACCAAGGCATCAAATGATTACTTCGACGGCTTCTACTGGTTTGCTGCGGGCTATCTTCTTAGCTTTTTTGAGGTTAGCTGCTGTGATTTCGCGTTCTAACTTTGCCCGCCAAAAAAATCCAGGACGACCCTGAGTGTCTTGGGCGGCTAGCAGTGTTGCGCCCAACAGACCGACGTTTTTTGCTTGCGCAACGGCTTTAGATTCGCTGTCAGCTGCTTGGGCAGCTAGCACATGCGGAATGAGAGTCGCAGCAAGCAGTACGGCTCCCAGGCGGCGTCCGATACCAGTGGCGAGCATCACTGCCGCGACCATTTGAGTTATCCCGGTGCATTTGATCAGGTTTTCGAGTTTTACATCCTCGGGTTTTATTTCTCCAGGCAGCCACCGTGAAGCCAATGGGGTGAGTTTCTCTGCGAGCGGGGCGGCTGCGGCGGTGAGAGATTCTGGAGTCGAAAAAGACTTCCATCCTGAAATGACGAAATAGCTGGCTAGCATAGCCCTTGGTATTGCATGCCGAATGCTCATTGGTGTACCTTCCGCGCGGTCGTGTACCTTCCATCCTAGAGCTTTGTACGCAGATGTCTACGGCAAAGATTTACAGATTTTGTTCATAGCTGAGTGATCGAAGTGACCAACTTTGTTATGCAGTGGGGCGTTTCCCATGATTGGCAGCATTCTTACGACGTGCGCGACGCTTTCTTCCACCTTTAGCCACGGCTACTCCTTCGATTCTTTGTGCAAGATGATATTCTGCCACAATCGCCGTTTGGCTGAAAATATAGCTCTTGATTCGGGTTCAAACCGGTAATGTGTGGTTATGCAAAGCATGGAAGAATTAATCCAGGCGCACACGGATTTAGGCGCGGCTGACATTGCGATGCTTGACGGACTCGTTGCCCAGTGGGACATCCTGGCAGATTTAGCTTTCTCAGACCTGATTTTGTGGGTGCCTGACCGCGATGTCAATGTCTTTTGGGCAGTGGCGCAAATTCGACCTGCCACGGGGCCGACTTCGCTGATTGAGGATGTGGTGGGCGATGAGATCACCTACGACCCAGAGCGTTTAGTCACCGAAGCATATTTATCACATGAAATCAGCAGTACCGTGGGGGACAAGCGCTATTTTGGTATTCCAGTGGATGGGCTGGCTGTTCCAATCCTTGCAAACGATAGCTGCGTAGCTGTCGTCGAGTTGCACACGAATCGGATGGGGACTAGAGCTTTGGGGGCTTTGGAAGAAACCTACTCGGAAGTCGCTCAAATCCTGTGCCAAATGCTGCGGGTGCAGAAGTTTCCAGATAAGGCTGGCGGAAAGACTCAGCCTTGGCTTTCGCCGCGAGTGGGCGATGGGACGATACGAGTCAACAGTGATGGCATTGTCACGTTTGCTAGCCCGAATACGGTGAGTTCGTTCCGTCGTCTGGGGTTGCTCGGAAATCTGGAAGGTGAAGATCTGGTTAAGGTCGTCAAGAAACTCATCCCAGCCAATAGTGTGGCTGTCGAAAAACCACTACAGAAAGCAGTGCAGGGGAAAGGCTCATGCGAGGTTGAACTGGAGTCTCCGCACGCCTATGTCCGGATGCGAGTGCAGACGTTACACACTGCCCAGGGTTCAGCGGGGATTATTATCGCCTGTCGAGATACCACCGAACTGCGCTCCAAGGAGCGAGAGTTAATCACCAAAGACGCGACGATACGTGAGATCAATCATCGGATAAAGAACAATCTGCAAACTGTTGCGTCGCTGCTGCGGTTGCAGTCAAGGCGTATCGAGATTGCCGAGGCTAAGGCAGCCTTGGAGGAGGCGATGAAGCGGGTTTCTTCTATTGCGGTGGTGCATGAGATTCTCTCGCAGGATTTCGATGCAACGCTGTATTTTGACGATGTAGCTGATCGACTGCTCAAACTTGTGGGTTCGGTGGCTTCGACGCGCGGCAAGGTGAAAATGACCAGGCAGGGGACTTTCGGACAGATTCCGCAAGAGATTGCCACCGATCTTTCATTGGTGCTGACGGAACTGTGTCAGAACGCGGTGCAGCATGGGCTGAAGCAGGGGTCTGGGGAAGTCGTCGTGCATCCAGTTCAGAGCAAGGGGAGGCTGAGCATTTCCATCATGAACGCTGGGGAGCCGTTGCCAAAAGACTTTTCTGTAGAAAAATCTAGCGGCTTGGGGCTTTCAATCGTGCGCACGCTGCTACAGCAATTGCATGGAACGCTCACGATGCAGGTCGGTGACGGTGGGGTAGGCACAGTTGCAACCGTCTTAATTCCGCTTAGAGGCTATTCCCTTAGTTGGGAATACAGTTAGTTGTTTCGGATTCGCATCCTGGCTGCTCGACGTTTCATTGCGCGGCGTTCGTCCTCGCTTAGCCCGCCCCAAACTCCATGATCTTGACCAGCGTCTAAGGCCCACTGCAAACATGATTCGCGCACATCACAGCGACGGCAAACTTTTTTCGCTTCTGCAATCTGGACAAGAGCAGGACCTGTATTTCCTATGGGAAAGAACAACTCCGGATCTTCGGTCAGGCAGGCAGCCCTATGGCGCCAATCCATTAAGCTAACAACTCCTTTGAAATAACCACAACCGTTTGCGGTGCTGGCTAATACCTACGGGTGACAAGTTTAGGCCGATTGACTTCATCTGGGAAGGGAATTTGCTACACGAATTCTGATTCTAAAGTTCAAGAGTAGACATTGCCGCCTTACGGGGGCATCGTGGCGAAAACCCATAAATGCTGTTATTTGCTAAGATGAATCCAGATATTTGGCCCCTATAGCTCAGGGGATAGAGCACTGCCCTCCGGAGGCAGGAGCGTAGGTTCAAATCCTACTAGGGGTGCCAGGTGGTGTCTCGGGACATAGGAAACTAGCTCGGCAGCCAGCGGGATTTATTGAAGTGTGTGCAATAGACTCTAGGCTCATGAGCCGTATGCATGTTGCTGGTTCAGTCCATGCTGAGGTAGCCTCTCCGGCACCAGTGTGGCTGACCAAACCTACTGATGTTAATGCCTTGACACAGGCGGTGTGGAGTTACAACGCCAACCGTGACCCAGATGGGGTGATTTCAATTGCTGGGCACAAGGTGACTGATCTGGCAAAACAGTTCGGAACTCCTTCTTATTTCATCGACAAAGCTGATTTTTTTGAACGCGCAAACACCTGGAAGTCAGCCTTCGCCCCTTGGAGCGTTTACTATGCCGGAAAAGCATTTTTGTGTATCAAGTTGGTGCGCTGGATTGCGCAAGCAGGTCTGCACTTGGACGTATGTTCGCTTGGGGAGCTACAGGTGGCACTGGCAGCAAAACTTGATCCAAAAAAGATCGGCATGCACGGTTCAAACAAGTCTGTAAACGAATTGCGTACCGGCATAGAGGCTGGAGTCGGCAGAATCATCGTTGACTCGGCCGAAGAAATAACCCGAATCGAGCAACTGGCGGCAGAACTCGACACCAAAGTGAAGGTGATGATTCGGGTGACGGCCGGAGTTGAAGCCCACACGCACGACTACATCGCCACAGCTCACGACGATCAGAAATTCGGGTTCTCGATCAACGGCGGCGCGGCATTGGTGGCGATGATTCGCTGTTACCACTCCGAAAGACTGGAATTGCTTGGGGTGCATTCGCACATCGGGTCGCAGATTTTCGATACCAGCGGTTTTGAGGTAGCTGCACGTCGCACCCTAAAACTCTTTGCCCAATTCTACGAGGCCACCGGCTCGCTAATGGAAGAACTTGATCTGGGTGGGGGATTCGGCATCGCCTACGTCAAGGAAGATACTCCCGCAACAGCGCAAGCGTTGGCTGCGAACCTGCACGAGATTGTGGAGCATGAGTGTCGCGGGTTTGGATTAGCCGCTCCAAAAATGTCCATTGAGCCAGGCAGAGCACTCATCGGGCCGGCAGGAACAGCAATCTATGAAGTTGGCACCGTAAAGACAGTCGATATTGGCAACGGCATGACCCGCAACTATGTGAGTGTTGACGGCGGCATGTCGGACAACATTCGGACAGCTCTGTATGGAGCCGAATACTCTGCGGCATTGGCCAATCGAGCCAGTGCCGCAGAGCCCGTCGTCTCGCGCGTAGTTGGAGTGCATTGCGAATCAGGAGACATTCTGGTGCGCGACGAATTCCTTCCCGCGGACATCCAACCTGGGGATTTGATAGCGATACCGGCTGCGGGCGCCTACAGTCGTTCCATGGCCAGTAACTACAACCACGTTCCGCGTCCTGGTGTGGTAGCAGTAAGCGCAGCAGGGACGGAAATTATGGTTAAGCCAGAAACCCTCGAAGACTTGCTACGCTTGGATGCTGGCGTGGAAGGTGAGTCATGAGTAATAGCTTGAAAGTTGCACTCTTAGGTTGCGGGACTGTCGGCTCGCAAGTGGCACAGGTGTTGCTTGACCAATCTGATGAACTGAAAGCTCGAGTAGGGCGCGAAATCGAGCTAGTCGCCATCGCAGTTCGTGACATTAACAAGCCTCGGCCTGGAATAGATTCGGCGCTGCTCACCGCCGATGTCGAGGCGTTGCTAGGTCGGCGCGACTTAGACATCGTTGTCGAGTTAATCGGCGACATAGAACCTGCCGGTTCATACCTAAGAGCAGCACTATCGGCGCGAGCATCGGTCGTAACTGCAAATAAAGCACTGCTGGCTGTGGCCGGACCTTCACTTTTCGAGATTGCCGAAGCTAACAAAGTCGATCTGTACTACGAGGCTGCCGTCGCCGGAGCGATTCCAATCATCAGACCGCTACGTGAGTCACTGGTTGGGGATCAGATCACATCAGTCAAAGGTATCGTCAACGGAACCACGAACTTCATCTTGGAAAAGATGTACAACGATGGTGCCGACTATCAAGACGTACTGGCGCAAGCCCAACTTCTCGGCTACGCCGAAGCTGACCCTACCGCAGACGTTGAAGGTTTCGACGCCGCAGCCAAGGCGGCGATACTTGCAGGGCTGGCATTCCACACCCAGGTGGTGCTTGATGATGTGGGACGAGAAGGTATCACCAATCTGAGCGCCGACGACATTGCGGCTGCAAAGGACATGGGTTGCACTATCAAACTTTTAGCACGGTGCGACCTAGCGGACGACGGGAGCGTCAGCGCAGGTGTCTATCCCACGATGGTGCCGCTTTCGCATCCGCTCGCGGGTGTGCATGATGCCTACAACGCCATTTTCGTGGAATCGCGCTATGCAGGCCATTTGATGTTTATGGGAAAGGGCGCTGGCGGTGCTCCGACTGCTTCGGCGGTGTTAGGTGACATTGTGATCGCCGCTCGCAACCGGGCCCGTGGTCCAGCGGGACTGCACTTGAGTGCCTACCACCAGCGGAAGATTATCCCCAATGATCTAGTTTGCTCAAAGTTTTATGTTTCGATGAACGTTGTCGATAAACCTGGAGTGTTGGCTGAGGTGGCTAAGGTTTTTGCCCGCCATGAAGTTTCACTGCAAGCAGTCCGGCAAAATCCAGACTTGGGCGCGGCACGATTGGGAGTGATGACCCATCCAGCCCGCCTATCTGACTTGAAAGCTGCAGTAATCGATCTGGAAACGCTCGATGCTGTCAGCGCTGGCGTCACTTTAATCCGAGTCGAGGAAGAATAGTGAAGCTAGCCTGTCTTGACCTGGAAGGGGTTTTGGTCCCAGAAATCTGGATAAATGTTGCCGAACGTACTGGCATTCCCGAGCTACGACTGACGACCCGAGATATTGCTGACTATGACGAATTAATGCGTTATCGGATCAAGCTATTGGACGCCCACGGCGTAGCCTTGGCCGACATTCAGCAAGTGATTGCGAAGTTGGAGCCGCTACCTGGTGCTACGGAGTTTCTGGACTGGTTGCGCAAACACTTTCAAGTGGTGATTTTGTCTGACACGTTCTATGAGTTTGCGATGCCGCTAATGGCGCAACTCGGATACCCAACACTTATGTGTCACAACTTAGTGGTGCGCAACGGACAGATTTGCGGCTACCGGCTGCGTCAGGAAAACTCCAAACGTGAAGCGGTGCGCGCATTCCATCAGCTCAATTTCCAAGTCGTTGCCGCTGGGGATTCCTACAACGACACAGCGATGTTGGCCGAAGCCGAAGCCGGCATTCTCTTTAACCCTCCGCCTGCCGTAGCT
>WRJP01000058.1 GCA_009778535.1 Propionibacteriaceae bacterium
CGCCACATCGTATGCGCTATCTGCCATGGACACCGAGGCCATGATCATGTGGATTCCCTGGATATCTGTAGCTATGACTATGACAGGTGTGATACTTTCGCTGATTTCGTCAGTGATGATGGCTGGTGTAGCCGATGGGTATGGGCGTAGAGCCATGCAGCCGCTCTCTAGGCTGATAATGGGCGGGTTGAAGGCAATTCCTAGAACGCTTCCGCTGTTGTTAATCTGTGCTGCCGGAATCTTGCTGCTTTTTGCCGCACTTGGCTGGTGGTTAAAACAGCTATTTGAAGCGAGCATTACAAACAATAATCAAGCGCTAGGCCAAATCTCTATGATGGGAGTGCTAGTAATTGCACTGATATTACTTGCTTTTGTTCCCTTATCCTATCTTCTCAGCGTCAAGTTATTCCTATTGGCTCCAGTGTTGCATTGTGAAAGCGCATCAGGGCTAAAACTCTTTTCGCGAACCTGGGGAATGACGAAGGGAGCATCTGGGATGATCCTTTTAATCATCTTGGTTGCTGGCATCGCTGAAGGCGTGATTGCGCAAATTGCGTCCTTTGCTACGGGGCTTTTTTCTGTCAACATCATCGATTCGCCAGGCGCTTACTATGATCTCAATAGTGCACTGACCGCTATGGCTCCAGTACTCGTGATAACTGGATTGATCGGAATTGCTGTGGCAGCTGTATTCACTCCACTACTGACATGCGCCTCAGTCGTCATCTATCATGATCGGCTTCGGATGAGGAATGAAGTCAGTCCGTCGCCCGTAGTCGGATAGTTGTCGCAATAGGCTGTCTTTGACCTCCGACGTGTACGATCTCATCGGCATCGAGGCGAAGTTGGCTGGAATAGCACTGTAAGGCTTCACGCACTGTGGCTAGTTCAGATCGCAGTTCAAAATGGTGAGTCTTCGCATCAGCTACGATGCCCGCCGAACAGATGGTGAAGAACGCTAATGCTGGCACCATCGCTGCGGTTTCAACCCCGATCTGATGGCAGGCGACATGATCAGGATGGCCATAGCCGCCGATAGCGTCATAGCTGATCAAAATCTCTGCTCCCCAGATGCGGCAATAAGCCGCCAAATCTGCTGCTGGCACACTTGGATGTTGGTTTGACAAAGCAAGCTCACCTGCATCGGCAACAGAGCCAGCCAGCGTAGCCGTTACCCAGCGCATCCCGGAATCGAGATAGTTTACTGGTGGCAAACCTGGTACTCGCGCCGGTGGTGTTCCCAGAAAGCAGTGAGTTCCGACACCCAGCACTGCCAGGGCTTGAGAAAGCTCGCCAGCTCGCAGTTGCGGTAACAGGGTGCGGTCGTCGCAAATACCCGGGTAAGCTTCGCCGCGTTCACCGCGCGTTGCGGTGATGACCGTGACCTCATGTCCCAGACCAGTCCAAAAAGCCAGCAGCGCGCCGGTGGACAAGGTTTCGTCGTCAGGGTGTGCGTGAAATACAACGATTTTGCGTTTTGGCGACCCGGCAGCGGTGTCTTCGGGGCGTAGCTGGCTACCGTCGTCCATTGATTAGCCCTTGGTAGATCGATTCCAACCTGATAGCTGCTATTTTCCAGTCAAAACGCAGCGCGTGAATTCTGGCGACCACGCCCATCTGCTGTAACAGCCCTTCGGTGACAAGCAGCCGCCGCAATGCCTTACCCCAATCCTCAGGTTCTCGCGAATCCATCAACTGACCGGTCTCGCCATGTGCAACCGCCTCGCGTAACCCGCCTGCGGCAGCAGCAATGACTGGGGTGCCGGACGCAGCAGCTTCCAGCGCTACCAGTCCGAAAGTTTCCGAATGTGAGGGCACCAATACCACCAAGGCTTCTCGCATCAAAACGGCCAATTGCTCCCGTGATTGCGAGCCTATGAAAGTCACATCATTTTCAACGCCGATTTCTTTGGTCATTTCAAAAAGAGTGGCTCCGTACTGTGCAAAATCTTGCGACACATCGCCAGCTATCACTAGCTGCGGGCGCAAGTCGGCGGGCAGTTCAGCCAAAGCTCGGATGGCGAGATCAGCTCCCTTCAATGGCTGTAACCGCGCGGCAAATAGGACAAAGCCTTTCGGCCAATCATAGGTTTTAGCAGTTTCGGGAAGGTGGGGATGGAAAAGTGTGGTGTCAACGCCCGGGGAGACGATGTGTACATTACCCGGATCTGCACCACAGCGTTCTATCACAGTTCGCGCTTCCGCTGCGCTGATGGCAACTATCGCGTCGCTGTTCACGCCTACATATGCTTCACCGGCTACCCTGCGGTCAGATTCGGGGGGTTCTCCGGCACTGAGTTGATTACCGGGCAGTGCAGCGACCGAATGGTAGCTCTGCACATGCGGAATTCCGCGCGCTTTAGCGAAAGGCACCCCGGCTACTCCGGACATCCAGTGGTGAGAATGCACCAGGTCATAGGAACTTAGTTCGGATAATCGAGCCGCGAATTCGTCAAGGTGCGAATCTATTTCACTCTTGGGTAACTGCGTTGTAGGACCCGCATTCAGGTGTCGCAGCAACAGTCCAGGCGCTAACTCCTGCACGTCGGGTTGAGACCGGGAATACCGCCTGGTGATCAACTCAACAGTATGTCCCAATTCTCGCAGCGCATGGGCTTGTGCCATTTCCACAACATTCATGCCCCCAGCATCACCTTCCCCTGGAGACATCACCGGAGAAGTGTGCATTGACACAAACGCTAAATGAAGACTCACCTGAAAATTCTACCGCTTCGGTGGAACCCTTCAGTGCGGTTCGTCGGTTGAGCAGCAGCTGTTCAAAGATGGGAGTTGATCCAGTGCGGCAGTAGTGAATTCTCTTGTGATTTCGATACGGAGCCCCTGGCTCCACTCAATCGACAAGAATGCTTCCTCAGGACTCGGTGAAGGCTTCGGCGGTTTCCAGGGCACTGACTTTGGGGACACCGGTGAAAGTGAAGGGTTCCGTGGCTTCGTCCGAGCCAACGTCAACCAAGATAATTTCGCCTGGTTTGAGTTCGCTGAACAGGATTTTCTCCGCCAACATGTCCTCAATATCGCGCTGTATTGCCCGTCGCAGCGGACGGGCACCCAGAATCGGGTCAAAACCGCGCTTAGCGATCAAAGATTTCGCAGCGGGAGTCAGCTCGATGCCCATGTCCTTGTCGCGCAGGCGAAGCTCGATTTGCGCCACCAACAAGTCCACGATCTTCTCTGTGTCAGCAGTCGTGAGTTGATGGAATACCACAATCTCATCAACTCGGTTCAAGAATTCAGGACGGAAATGCTGCTTCAACTCGTCAGTGACTTTCGCCTTCATCTTTTCGTAGTTCGACTCGATATCGCTGGCTTGCGAGAAGCCCAGATTCACGCTCTTGGAGATGTCGCGTGTTCCCAGGTTAGTGGTCATCACGACGACGGTGTTCTTGAAATCGACCACCCGTCCCTGCGCATCAGTGAGACGTCCTTCGTCCAAGATTTGCAGCAACGAATTGAAAAGATCAGGATGGGCTTTCTCGATCTCATCGAAAAGCACCACCGAGAACGGCTTACGGCGCACCTTCTCCGTAAGCTGGCCGCCCTCCTCATAGCCAACATAGCCAGGAGGCGAACCAAAGAGCCTAGTTACCGCGAACTTTTCCGAATACTCGCTCATGTCGAGCGTTATCAACGCGTCCTCATCGCCAAAGAGGAACTCGGTGAGCGCCTTGGTCAGTTCAGTTTTACCAACCCCTGATGGCCCAGCGAAAATGAAGGAACCGGAGGGACGCTTCGGGTCTTTAAGTCCAGCACGAGTACGCCGGATTGAACGCGACAGCGCTTTCACCGCGTCATATTGTCCGATGATTCGCTTGCCGATCTCGTCTTCCATGCGCAGCAGTCGCGCGGATTCCTCCTCAGTCAGCTTAAACACCGGAATACCAGTAGCTCCCGAGAGCACTTCCGCAATCGCTTCCTCATCAACTTCAGCAGGAATGTCTTGATCGCCGACTTTCCAGGCTTCCTCTTTTTCGGCTCTGGCAAGATTCAGCTTGCGCTCGTCATCGCGCAATCTTGCGGCCAATTCAAAGTCTTGCGCGTCAATGGCAGACTCTTTGCTGAACTTAACTTGTGCGATCTCCTCATCGAATTCGCGCAGGTCAGGTGGGGCAGTCATTCGTCTGATTCGTAGCCTTGCCCCTGCCTCATCTATCAAGTCGATTGCCTTATCAGGCAAGAAACGGTCAGAGATGTAGCGATCAGCCAATTGCGCAGCAGCAATGAGCGCGCCATCGGTGATGGTGATTCTGTGATGCGCCTCGTACCGGTCGCGTAAACCCCGCAAAATGTCGATGGTCAACGCAATAGATGGTTCGGAAACTTGAATAGGTTGGAAGCGCCGCTCCAATGCGGCATCCTTTTCAATGTGCTTTCGGTACTCATCTAACGTTGTTGCGCCAATAGTTTGCAATTCTCCTCTGGCGAGCATCGGTTTCAAGATCGAAGCTGCATCTATGGCTCCTTCAGCAGCTCCCGCACCTACTAGGGTGTGGATTTCGTCAATGAACAAGATGATGTCGCCGCGGGTTTTGATTTCTTTCAGAACCTTCTTCAGCCGCTCCTCGAAATCACCGCGGTAGCGTGACCCTGCTACCAGCGCTCCTAAATCCAGGGTATAAATCTGCTTATCGCGTAGGGTCTCCGGCACATCGCCACGCACGATTGCCTGAGCCAAACCTTCAACGACGGCCGTCTTGCCAACGCCGGGTTCGCCGATCAACACCGGATTATTCTTGGTACGCCGCGAGAGTACGGTCATTACCCGTTCAATCTCTTTGTGCCGCCCAATGACTGGGTCTAATTTGTTTTCCCGCGCGGCCTGAGTCAGGTTACGGCCGAATTGGTCAAGGATCGCCGACCCTGACTGGGGAGGACCGGCCTCTGGTGCACCTGAAGTGGCCGCTTGCTTTTCCTGGTAGCCACTCAGCATTTGCAGCACTTGGTTGCGAACCTTACTCAAATCCGCACCCAGTTTGATCAGCACCTGCGCCGCAACCCCTTCTCCTTCCCGAATCAGACCGAGCAGAATGTGCTCGGTGCCGATGTAGGGATGGTTAAGTTGCAGCGCTTCGCGCATCGAAAATTCCAACACCTTTTTGGCTCTTGGCGTGAACGGAATATGGCCGGACGGCGATTGCTGACCTTGTCCAATAATCTCCTCCACCTGTTCGCGGACAGATTCTAACGAGAGGCCAAGTGTTTCCAGCGCTTTCGCTGCTACGCCTTCCCCTTCGTGAATCAAGCCCAAAAGCAGGTGTTCTGTGCCGATGTAGTTGTGATTCAGCATCCGCGCCTCATCTTGAGCGAGCACAATTACCCGCCTAGCGCGGTCAGTGAAGCGGTCGAACATCTGCACAGATCCTCCGTCCATAGAATTTTGGCCGCACTCCATTACAGCCATACGGCTTCATTCTAGCCAACGCAGCAAATGCGTCGACTCTAGTTGCGATCAGCCGCAATCTTAACTGTGTGCTGCTTCGTAGGCTTGTCTGATTTCCGCTGACACTCGGCCTCTTGCTGAGACGGGAACGCCTTGGCTGATTGCCCAAGCTCGAATATTACCGGCATCGCCAGTGCTTGCAACTGAGCGGCGTTTTTTGATTTGACCAACTTTGCGACCAGCATTGATAAACGGCTCTAGCGCGCTACGCATTCTCCTGGCATTCGCTGCTGAAAGATCAATCTCATAATTCTTTGCGTCGAGGCTAAAACTGATAGTTTCTACTGCCGGCCCGCCGTCCATGTCATCCATCAGCTCAATTCGGGTTCGCTGTGCCATTCTTACTCCTTCGTTCGTTTGTTTTGCTCGCTAGTGCTATGCGATGCCAATAGCCAAGGCAGCGTACAGTTTTCCACTTGACGAGCAACTGTCAAAAAAATCATAACTCATGAAAGCAAGCAATAAATGATGTTTTCGCACAGACAGTACATTTTCTAGAAAATTACGGGGGCTTTTGTGCTTTCTACGTAATGCGAACAATTTTCATGTCAGGTAGTAAGGCGTTCAGGCATCGCTGTCGTTTTTGCGGATGCGGCAAGCATATTGAAGTCTATATCCAGCGACAATCAAGATAGCTGCTGCAATTCCAGCAATGACGGCAGAGCCTAGAGTTTCTCTAGGTATGGCTGCTTCAATCCTCAAATTGTGCGCAGCGAGCACAAAATAACCTCCGAAAAGCGCAGAACCTGCAATAACAAAGGTCTTTCCTATTGCCAATATCGTGACGGCGTGAGTATAGAAGAATGTGCGCCGTCGCAGCAGCAGGCTAAAGACCAAAGCTGCTGCTGCCACCAGGAAAATCACGATAGCTGCTGGAAGCGGAAATCTTGGTATCTGCCAATCCCAGGCCAGACTTGCCTGTTGCCAAACCTCAACGACTCCGGCGGTGAACACTGCGGCAAACAGTGCCCAAGTCCACTTTGTAGCTTCTATTTTTTTCCTATTTTGCCTGGTCATCGGTCAATTCCAATGTGGTACGCCGCACATCTTGGTCAGGCAATGCCTGAACTAGCACGTCAACACGGCCAAGTCTGGGTAGCACTGCGTCCGGAGCTAGCTCCAGCCACGGCTCCAGTACGAACCTACGCAGGTGGGCGCGTGGATGCGGCAGTATCAGTTCATCGGTGTTGTGGATTTCACCACCGACAGTTATCAAATCAATATCGATGCTGCGCGAACTCTTTATCGCGTTGACGTGCCGCACTCTGCCAATTTCGGTTTCGATGCGAAGCGCCGTACATAGGAGTTCCACAGCCGGAATACAGCTAGTCCCGACAACTACCGCATTTAAAAAGTAGGGTTGGCCAAACATTTCTTGCGGCTCAGTCTCAAATATCCCAGAGGCGCGAATGTTCTCCAGCGGTAGGGCAGAAATTTTTTTGAATGCAGTGCGAAGGTTTGCTAGCCGATCCCCTAAGTTCGACCCAATGCTAAAGACAACTTCGCGATCAATAATCATCGCTTTAGCCGTATCTGCGCATAGCTGTCTGCCACTATTGGAGCTAGCGGACCAAATGGCTTGTGTACTCGCACCATAATTTCGCTAATCAGTGCATCAGCCAAGCAATGTTCCGCTATGCGCACCGCTAATGTTTCCAATAGCTGACATGACTCAGCGCCAATTACTTCGATTGCAGCGTTCACTAACTTTTCATAATCAACTGTGGTAGCAAGGTCGTCGCTATTACTGGTGCGGTTTAACACACATTCTATGTCTACCAAAAACTCTTGGGGATTAGCGAGTTCGGACGGCATTACACCGTGTACGCCCTCACAGCTGATTCCGGTAACAGCGATTGTCAACACCACTCAATTCTAGTGTCAACTGCGCAATATTTTCTGCTTATCGCAACTGCTGGTTTTGGGAGCCGACCATTTTGGAGACGACGGCGATAGCGTCACGATGTTCACGAACCTGATGGGTGCGAACTCCCCAAACTCCACGTTCAGCCAAGAGCGCGGTAAGCGCCACACTGGCAGCATCGCGTTGCGCGACAGTTCTTGCTTCACCATTTGAGTCGGAAAGCAACTCTCCCAAGAAACGTTTCCGTGATACCCCGATCAGCAGCGGACAGCCTAGCTCGGTAAATGAATCAAGATGGGAGAGCAGCGCCCAGTTATGTTCACTATTTTTTGAAAATCCCAATCCTGGATCAATGATTAGTTGATCTGCGGCGATACCGGCAGTTAGCGCTTGGTTCACTTGAGCTGCCATTTCGCGGCGCACGTCAACCACCACATCTGCGTAGACGGCATGTGCTCCCATCGTGCGTGGAGCAGAACGCCAATGCTGCACTACGAATCCCACCTGTAATGCAGCGACAGTTTTTAACATCTTTGGGTCTGATTTACCGCCGGAGATGTCATTGATCAACGTGGCACCGACTTCCACACACTTTTGCGCCACAGCCGCACGGGTCGTGTCTACCGAAACCGTCGCGCCAGCCTCAGCAAGGGCGCGTACGACCGCTAATACTCGTTCTAGCTCGGTTTCTTCAGATATGGGGTATGCGCCAGGTCTGGTTGATTCTCCCCCCACGTCAAGGATGTCTGCGCCCTCGTCGAGCAAGCTCAGGCCGTGTTGAATCGCGCTCTTGGGGTCAGCGTGTTTGCCTCCATCCGAAAAGGAATCTGGGGTGACGTTGACAATACCCATCACTAGGGTACGGTCAAGGCGTGGAAGCGAAGCCATCATTAACTACGAATCAAACCCATAGCCTCGGCGCGGGTCGTCGGATGATGCAAAATCCCGCGTACTGCCGAAGTTACCGTCAGCGAGCCAGGTTTTTTTGCTCCGCGCATGGTCATGCACAGATGTTCACATTCCAACACCACTAGCACGCCTTGGGCGTTGAGATATTCGACCATTGCGTCGGCGATCTGTGAAGTCAGCCGTTCTTGCACTTGGAGTCGTTTCGCAAAGGAATCAACTAGTCGGGCGATCTTGCTCAAACCAGTGATGCGGTGTGCGGAAGGGATATACGCAACGTGTGCTTTTCCGGCAAACGGAAGTAGATGATGTTCGCACATGCTCCAGACTTCAATGTCCTTGACCAAAATCATTTCATCATGACCTAGGTCGAAGGTGGTTGACATGAGTTCTGCGGGGTTTGCATCCATCCCCTCAAACAACTCTGCGCAGGCTCTGGCTACTCTTGCCGGAGTGTCTGCCAATCCCTCACGTTCGGGATCGTCGCCGATTCCTAGAAGTAACTCCCTGATTGCGGCTTGAATTCTTTGTTGATCAACTGGCATTGTCTCTCCTCGGCTCACTCGCTGTCTTGGGGTTCTTCGGAAAGATGTTTTGGTACTGCATCGTCAGGAACAAAATCTGATGGTGGTGCGAACGGTGATTCTAAAGCGTATTTCGGAGGTGTTTGTTCCCCCGCATCACCTGATTGATCTGGCACGGGTGCGGCCGCAAAGGGAGCAGACGGTGGCGGGTACTGCCCTGGAATATTAGCATCCACCGGAACGCCATATCCGAATCCGGGCGGCGGGAAAGGCGGCTGTCCGGCTCCTTGAGGCGGATACGCACCAGGGGGATATGGCGTCTGGAGGGGATATTGGAGCTGAGGATATGGTTGTCCACTGTTAGGGGGGAAATAACCAGGTGGTAGCGCTCCGACAGGCATTCCGGGCGGAAGCTGAGCTGGAGGGTTGGGCACAGCCGCCGGAACCGAGGCCGCCAAGGACTCAGGCCGCTTTGGCACAGGCGGATTTACTGGCGGAATATCGGAAGGAATTCTAGTTTTTGATCCGGTCCACGCTGGACGTTTCGGCCAGGGTTTTAACGCTTCAAATACCTTCGCAACCTGTTCTTTATCCAAAGTCTCATGCTCAAACAACTGCCGAACCAATTCGTCAAGCACTTCGCGGTTCTCGGTCAAACAGTCGAAAGCCTCCTGGTGCGCGTTGGCAATCAGTGCGGCCACTTCGGCATCGACTTTGGCGGCGGTTGCCTCAGAGTAGTCGTGCTGGTGTCCGTAATCTCGTCCGAGGAAGGGGTCTTGGTCTCCGGTACCGATACGCACCGCTCCCACGGATTCAGCCATGCCATATTGAGTGACCATCGCTCTGGCAACCTTTGTCGCTTTTTCGATGTCGCTGCTGGCTCCGGTAGTCGGATCGTGAAAGACCAGTTCTTCAGCCGCACGACCACCCAGCATGTACGCCAATTCGTCCAATAGCTCTCCCCGGGTTGTGGAGTACTTGTCTGCGTCCGGCATGACCATGGTGTAGCCGAGGGCGCGTCCTCTGGGGAGGATGGTTACTTTCTGTACTGGATCGGTTCTAGGCATCGCGGCTGCCACTAGTGCATGCCCGCCTTCGTGGTAGGCCGTAATAAGTAGTTCTTGCTCATCCATGACCCTAGAGCGTTTCTGTGGCCCGGCAATAACTCGGTCAATCGCCTCGTCTAGCTGCAATTTGCCGATAAATTGCTGGTTGTGTCGGGCTGAAAGCAGCGCTGCTTCGTTTAACACATTTGCTAAGTCAGCACCTGTGAAACCCGGGGTACGTTTGGCGACTGATTCCAGGTCTGCATCGGGTGCGAGAGGTTTGTTCGTTCCATGGATTCGCAGGATTTGATAGCGACCTTTGATGTCTGGAGCTTCCACAGGGATTTGGCGATCGAAACGTCCCGGGCGCAGCAGAGCCGGGTCGAGCACATCTGGACGGTTCGTAGCCGCGATGAGAACAACTCCGCTATTCATTTCGAAGCCGTCCATCTCTACCAACAACTGGTTGAGGGTCTGTTCGCGTTCGTCATGCCCGCCGCCCATGCCAGCGCCGCGATGCCGTCCCACTGCGTCTATTTCGTCGATGAAGATGATTGCCGGAGCCGCCTCCTTTGCTTGCGAAAAAAGATCACGCACCCGAGATGCCCCAACACCTACGTACAATTCAACGAAGTCGGAACCAGAAATCGAGAAGA
>WRJP01000059.1 GCA_009778535.1 Propionibacteriaceae bacterium
GAAATCCCACCGTCAAGTCTGAATTGGAGGCGACTGGTGATCGTCCAATGTCGGGCTTGCTGCTCACCTATCCTGTACATCAAGCCGCTGACATTCTGTTTTGCAAGGCCAATTTGGTACCAGTTGGCAAAGACCAACTTCCACATTTGGAGCAGACCAGGGTGATTGCCCGCCGTTTCGATGAACGTTATGGGCGCCTTCACGCCGACCAGCCGGTTTTTCCGCAAGCTGAGGCTCTGCTGTCTAATGCCGCCAATGTGTTGGGTATGGACGGGCAGAAGATGAGCAAATCTCGTAATAATGCCATCGAGATCGGGATGGACGCGGATACCACGGCCAAACTGATCAAGAAGGCTGTCACTGATTCAGATCGCAACATCAGCTACGATCCGGTTAATCGCCCCGAGGTGTCGAATCTGGTGATGTTGGCTGGGCTTTGCCTGGAACGCGACCCCAATGAAATCGCAGCCGAGATCGGTGATGGCGGTGGCGGGACTTTGAAGAGAGTCGTAACCGAAGCCGTGAACGAATTCTTTGCCCCGATACGTGCCCGACGTCAAGAACTCGCCGCCGATCTGGGCTATCTGGAAGCCGTGCTATCGCAGGGCAACCAGGCAGCTAACGAAGTTGCCGAAGCCACCCTTGCACAGGTGCGTCAAGCCATGGGCATGGTCTACTAACTCGTCGTTTGAGCAGACTAGTCGCAGACGTCAGTCAATGTGATGCTATGATGTTGTGATGCGCACAACTCTTGATATTGATCCTAGAGTACTTGCGGCGGCACGAGTCAAAGCAGCCGCTGAGTCCACCTCTATTGGTAGGGCGGTCTCTGAGTTAGCTCTGAATGGCATGGCTGGCCAGCCCGTTGTTTTAACTAAGGGATTTCCGGTGTTTCCTGCTGTGGAAGGGCATGTGATTACCGATGAATTAGTGGCCGCACATCGTGACGATGTGGCCTGAAATGCTGAGTCGCTATCTACCAGATATCAACGTTCTGCTTGCGCTAACGAACGCCGGTCATATTCATCACCTGCGTGCACACCAGTGGTTCTCTCAAATCTCGGGTTGGGCAACCACACCTTTCACCGAAGCCGGTTTCGTGCGACTGATGCTGAACCCAGTGGTGACCGGACGCAAAATTGCAGCACCGCAAGTTCTCGCGGCACTGGCCGCATTACGAGCATTGCCAGGACATAGTTTTCTTTCCGACACTTCATCTTTAGGCACGCCAAATATTGACTTGAGTGGATTGAGAGGACACCGTCAAGTGACCGATCTTCACTTGGTCAATTTAGCTGCCAGCGCAAAACTAGTACTGGCAACATTCGACTCTGCCATCAAAACAGCGCTGCTGCCACAAGATCAACACCTCGTCGAGCTGGTATAACCGCCCAATTACTACAGTCAGCAGTGATGCCGCCCAGCGCTTGCCGATTGACAAGAAAGAGGCACATTTCATCAAACGCACTAGACTTAGCCCTCAGATATGCAAAAAACATTAGCACTAGGCCTGGATGTGGGTTCGACCACGGTGAAGGCGGTTGTACTCGACGACGGCGAAATAGTTTTCAGTGACTACCGGCGTCATAACGCAGATGTACGCGGAGAACTGTCCAAACTGCTGCGCGATGTCGCTGACGCATTCCCAGGCGACCTGGTAAATATTGCGATGACTGGGTCGGCTGGGCTGGGGCTAGCCAAGCTCTTAGGCATTACGTTCATCCAAGAGGTGATAGCTTCCACGAAGGCCATCGAAACCACGGTGCCTGACGTTGACGTGATCATCGAGTTAGGCGGCGAAGACGCCAAAATCACTTATTTGCATCCGGTACCGGAACAGCGAATGAATGGAACCTGTGCGGGCGGAACCGGCGCGTTCATCGACCAGATGGCAGTCCTACTAAAGACCGACGCCGCCGGCCTGGATGTGCTTGCCGAGCAGTACCAAAATCTGTACCCGATAGCTTCCAGGTGCGGGGTTTTTGCCAAATCCGATATTCAACCACTACTCAATCAAGGAGCGCCGCACGCCGACATTGCTGCGAGCGTTTTCCAGGCAGTAGCTACTCAAACCATTGCCGGGCTGGCTTGTGGACATCCGATCAGGGGCAAGGTGTGTTTCTTGGGTGGCCCGCTGCATTTCCTACCCCAGCTACGTCAGGCGTACCGGCGGGCACTACCAGCAGTAGACGAGTTCGTGACCGTACCCAACGCCCAGCTTTTCGTGGCATACGGAGCGGGGTTACACGCGAGCGGCCCCGCGCTATCCTTGCAACACCTGGCCGCCGAACTGGAGGCGACCACAGCTTTTGAAATCGATACAAAGACCCTGCGTCCACTATTTGCTGACGAAACGCAACGACAAGAGTTCAACTCCCGACACAGTAAGCACTCCGTGGAAACAGCCGACCTAAAATCTGCGGTCGGGTCGCTTTTCCTAGGAGTGGATGCCGGTTCTACCACCATCAAATCTGTGGTGATCGACACCGCACAGCGAGTACTGTTCTCCACCTACGGCTCGAACGAGGGTGACCCCCTAGCCGCCGCCTTAGAGATTTCACGCCGCCTCCGCAGTGAACTACCCTCCCAAGCCTGGATAGGGCGCGCCTGCGTCACCGGATACGGAGAGAACCTAGTACAGGCCGCGATTCATGCCGACGAGGGTGAAATCGAAACGATGGCACACTTTCGGGCAGCCAAACGCTTCGCTCCCGAAGTGACCAGCGTTATCGACATCGGCGGCCAAGACATGAAATTCTTGCGGATTCGCAATCAGGTAGTCGACTCGATAGCGGTTAATGAGGCTTGCAGTTCCGGTTGCGGGTCGTTTTTGGAAACCTTCGCCACCACCATGAATACCTCGGTGAAGGACTTCGCGGCAGCCGGGTGCACCTCGCAGTTCCCAGTCGATCTGGGCTCGCGTTGCACAGTATTCATGAACTCGTCGGTCAAACATGCCCAAAAAGAAGGCGCGAGTTTGGCAGACATTTCAGCGGGACTGTCCTATTCGGTGGTGCGCAATGCCCTGTATAAGGTGATAAAACTGCGTGAAGCTGGCGAGTTGGGCGCATGCGTCGTCGTCCAAGGTGGGACATTTTTGAATGACGCGGTGCTGCGTTCGTTTGAATTGCTAACCGGAATCACTGCCATACGTCCAAATATCGCTGGCTTGATGGGAGCCTACGGTGCTGCGCTGACTGCCCTAAAACACTATGAACCAGGCGCTGTAAGCCGTTTCATGTCGCGCGATTTGGACGGGTTTAGTGCCGAATCACAGCAAAAGATATGCCAGCTATGCGCTAACCATTGCAAGCTGACGATCACAACCTTCGACGACGATACCCGCAATGTCTCCGGTAATCGCTGTGAACGCGGCGCCTCGTTGGACAAAGACGCTGTTAAATCTGAGATTCCCAACCTGTACGACTATAAATATCAACGGATTTTTGGCTACCGACGTCTTTCAAAAGCTGCGGCGACCCGCGGCGAGATTGGAATACCAAGGGCGTTGGGCATCTACGAGGACTATCCGCTGTGGTTTACGATTCTCACCCAGCTAGGTTTTCGGGTGATTTTGTCCGGACGCAGTTCGCATGAGTTGTTTGAAACCGGAATGGAATCAATTCCAGCAGAGAACGTCTGTTACCCAGCGAAACTGGCGCATGGCCATATCGAATGGCTACTTGACAAGGGCGTTGACACTATCTTTTTCCCTTGCGCGACATATGCTCGCCGCGAGTTCGCCGATGCTGATAATCACTACAACTGTCCAATAGTGGCGTATTACCCGCAGGTATTACACAAAAACGTGGATAGGCTCCGCGACGATTCCATCCGATATTTGGATCCCTTCGTCAACCTGGACGACCCGAGTGATTTGGCGCACAAACTCACGCAAGCGTTTGCCGACTGGGGGGTGAGTTTTGAAGAAATTGAGCTGGCGGTTAATGCTGGCTATGCGGAGTTGGACAAGGTGCACGCTGACATCCGCGCGGCCGGAGATCGCGCGCTGCAATACCTGCGAGAAAACAAGATGCGTGGGATAGTGCTGGCTGGTCGCCCGTACCATATCGACCCCGAGATTCATCACGGGATTCCCGAGATGATCACAAAACTGGGCATGGGGGTGCTCAGTGAGGATGCGCTCACTTTTGGGCTCGACCAGACCCATTTGGCGCGGCCTATTCGGGTGATGGATCAATGGGCGTATCATTCCAGGCTTTATGAAGCTGCGGCGCAAGTGCGGATAGCTGATGATCTGAATCTGGTGCAGTTGAATTCGTTTGGCTGTGGCCTGGATGCGATTACCACTGACCAGGTGCAGGAAATCCTGGAAAACGCCGGTGATGTCTATACGGTGATAAAGATTGATGAAGTCTCTAATCTGGGTGCGGCGACGATAAGGCTGCGTTCACTGATGGCCGCGACCGCTGAGCGTCCGGTTAGTTTAGATATTGACACCACCGATCCAGTAGCCGCACTGTACCTGCCAACAACAGATCGTCCCCGTTTCATGCCGGACGACAAGGCCCAACGCACCATTTTTGCTCCGCAACTTTCACCGGTTCATTTCAGGATGCTGGAACCAATCTTCGCGCGAGCTGGTTACGATGTGAAGGTCTTGGAAAAGGCGACTCCCGCAGATGTCGAATGCGGGTTGAAGTACGTAAATAACGACGTGTGTTTTCCGGCGATCATGGTGATTGGGCAGTTGATCAACGCCTTTGAAACTGGGGTAGCTGATCCGAAACGTTCGGCGGTGGCACTGACCCAAACTGGCGGGATGTGCCGCGATTCTAACTACACCGGGATGCTGCGTAAAGGGTTGGCGCATGCCGGTTACGCCGAAGTTCCAGTGATTGCTCTGTCAACACAAGGTCTGGAAACCAACCCCGGATTCAAGATCAGTTTGCCGATGCTCAACCGAGCGTTGCAAGCTATGGTGATCGGCGACGTGTTACAAGCTGTCTTGCTGCGAGTAAGACCCTATGAGGTAAGCGAAGGTGGGGCGAACGCACTTTACCAACGCTGGGATGCGATAACCCGCGAGTTCTTTGACGGCGGCTATTCGCCGACATTCGGGGGCAGGTTGGGTTACCGGCGGCTGCTGCGCGAACTGGTCAGAGAATTTGATGAGCTGCCATTGTTGAGCATTCCGCGCAAACCTCGGGTGGGCATCGTCGGTGAGATTCTGGTCAAATTCCAACCTGATGCCAATAACAATGTGATCCAGGTTATCGAATCCGAAGGCTGTGAAGCCGTGGTGGCATCGTTGGCGGGATATTTCGCTTCAGCGATCACTACAAATGTTTGGCGTATTGAGAATATGGGGCAGGGTAACCGTAAGGATTTACGGACTACCAAGATTTTCGGCTGGATATTTGAACAATATGGCAAGCCCGCAAATCTGGCTTTGGAAAAGGCTAACGGAAAATTCGACATTCCAGTCTCCATAGAAATGATCCGCGACTATGCCGCAGACGTGATTGATATCGGAACCGAAGCTGGCGAGGGTTGGGCGCTGGTCGGAGAAATGGTTGAGTTCATCCATGCTGGGGTTCCCAATATCATCTGCTGCCAACCGTTTGCTTGCCTGCCGAATCATGTGATCGGCCGCGGTGTCTTTGCCGAACTGCGCCGTCAGCATCCGCAAGCCAATATCGTCTCAATTGACTATGACCCCGGCGCGTCCGAGGTTAACCAGCTGAACCGCATCAAACTGATGGCTGCAACTGCGCATGCCAACCACCAAGACCCCACCCACACATCAGGGGACAGGTTGCTGGCTGACACCTCGCTCCCGAAATGACTAAAGCCGTCCAAATCACCCTAGTCGGGCGGGTGCAGGGTGTCGGGATTCGCTACTGGGTTGTTGAAACTGCTCGGAAGTTAGCTCTAAACGGCTGGGTGTGCAACGAGCTTGATCGCTCGGTGCGGATTTGGGCTGAGGGTGAAGCCGAAGCTGTTGACGCGTTAGTAAATCTGTGTGAAACACCCTGGCTACCTCAGCGCCCAGGCCACATCGAGTCTGTGGGAGTGCTCCAAGTAGCACCAGTTGGCGAAGAAGGCTTCCACGTCCGCTGGCGTTGATAACGAAGTGTCTTGACCGGAACCGACTTGAGTCAGAACTGAGGTAGATTTGAGGTATTCAGGTTGCACTCGTACGGAAGGAAACCGATGGCCGCGTCATTGGAATGGAATGAACTTGACTCCCAAGCTGTAGACATCGCTCGTGTCCTTGCTGCTGATGCGGTTGAGAAAGTGGGGAACGGACATCCTGGGACTGCGATCTCGCTTGCACCGGCGGCCTATTTGCTCTACCAGAAAGTGATGAATGGCGACCCTGCCGACCCGCACTGGCTTGGCCGCGACCGATTCGTGTTATCAGCAGGCCATTCGTCGTTGACGCAATACATTCAACTCTTCATGGCCGGTTACGGTTTGGAGTTGGACGACCTTAAGGCGCTGCGCACCGAAGACGCACTAACCCCCGGCCACCCCGAATACGGCCTGACTGCTGGAGTTGAGTGCACGACCGGCCCGCTGGGAGCTGGAATCGCGGTTGGAGTGGGTTTTGCGATGGCGGCGCGCCGAGAACGGGCAATGCTAGACCCAGACAACACCGCAACTTCGGTATTTGACCGCTTCGTTTATGTACTCGCCGGAGATGGTTGTATGCAAGAAGGCGTAGCTGCCGAAGCGGCATCGCTGGCCGGAACCCAAAAACTCGGCAATCTGATTCTGATCTACGACGACAACCGGATAACCATCGAGGGCGACACTGCGATCACATTTACCGAGGACGTGCTGGCGCGGCACGCGGCGTATGGTTGGCACACCCAACATGTGGATTGGACACACGGCGGCACCACATATCAAGAAGATGTCCAGCAGCTGTTCGCAGCTATCACGGCGGCACAACAAGAAACCGAACGACCCTCAATAATCCGGCTTTCAACGGTTATTGGCTGGCCGCTTGCAAACTTGGCTGGGGATAGCGCGGTACACGGTGCCAAACTTGGTGGCGAAGAAGTCGCTTCCCTAAAGCAGCGTCTGGGGTTCGACCCAGCAGAAACCTTCGCGGTAGCTGACGGAATTCTGCAATACACCCGTGCTAACGCTGCCAAGCGTGCTGTGGCGGCTAAAGCCGCCTGGCAGCCCAAGGTTGCGGCGTGGGAGGCTGCGAATCCAAAGCCTTTCCAGCTCTACGAAAGGCTGGCAGCAAACCAGCTTCCGGAAGGATTTGAGGACGTACTTCCAGTTTTTGAACCAGGTAAAAAATCGACTAGAGCGGCCTCTGGCGCAGTATTGAACGCGCTGGCTGATGTCTTGCCCGAACTGTGGGGCGGGTCAGCCGATCTTGCAGGCTCCAACAACACTTCCATAAAAGACGCCGGTTCTTTCATGCCAGCAGGCAGCGACTTTGGTGATCCCAGCGGACGTATCATTCATTTCGGCGTGCGTGAACACGCAATGGGGAATATTCTCAATGCCATAGCAATATCGGGTTTGACAAGGGCATATGGCGGAACTTTCTTAGTTTTTGCTGACTATATGCGTGGCGCGGTCAGGCTGGCAGCACTGCAAAAATGTCCCAGCATCTTTATCTGGAGCCATGACTCTATCGGCGTTGGAGAGGACGGCCCTACCCATCAACCCATCGAGCACCTGGTGACGCTACGGGCGATTCCAGGCCTGGACGTGATACGTCCTGCCGACGCAAACGAGACGGTGCAAGCATGGGCGCAGATCATCAAGAATCAAGACCGTCCGGTTGCCCTAATACTTTCGCGCCAAGATTTACCAGTTTTTGAACGCGGAGCGCAGGCCTGTGCCGACGCCGAAAATGTGGCGAAGGGCGGCTACGTACTAAAAGAAGCTTCGGCAACCCCACAAGTTGTTTTGCTGGCTACCGGCTCAGAAGTGGCAATCGGAATCGAAGCCCAGACGTTACTCGAAGCCGAAGGTATCCCGACGCGGGTAGTTTCTCTGCCGTGTCTGGAATGGTTCGCCGTGCAACCGGCGGAATATCGGTTGGCGACTATTCCAGCAAATCCGGTAAAGGTTTCTATCGAAGCTGGTTCATCGCTGGGATGGCGAGAATACGTCGGTGATCGCGGTGAAGTAATCGGATTAGATCACTTTGGGGAATCAGTTTCGGGTGCAAGGCTCTTTGAGAAATACGGTTTCACCGCCGAAAACGTTGCTCAGCGAGCCAAGTCGGCACTCATCCGTGGCTAGCCACCGCAGGCTGCGGGCGAATCTGCTGCTGCTAGCCGCTGCTGCGATTTGGGGTTTTGCCTTTGTAGCGCAGTGGGTAGGGGCAGATGTCGTCTCGCCGTTTACCTTCAACTCGGTACGCTTCGGCATGGGTGCCTTGGTACTGGCTGTAATAATCGTGGTACGCGACGCAAAACGTGGTGTTTCGCAAGAAAAACGTGCCCTGGCGACAAAGGCTGTGATCTGGCCTGGGTTAATCTGCGGCGCAGTGTTGGCGCTCGCGGTGGGTTTTCAACAGGCGGCGATGCCAGAATCGTCGGCGGGGAATGCCGCCTTTTTAACCGCGCTGTATATCGTTCTAGTTCCGATCTTGGGGGTATTCCTGGGGTGGAAGCTGGAATGGCACGTGGTCGTGGGGATGATAGCTTGCACTGTCGGCTTGTATTTGATTTGCATCACCGACGTTTTCACCATAGCTGTAAGTGATTTGCTCTTGCTGGGTGCCGCAGTGCTATTCGCGGTTCAGATTCACGTCGTTGATCGGTACGGCACGAGACTTTCAGCCCTGCGCTTTGCCACTTCGCAATTCATCGGATGCGCCCTGGTAAGCGCAGTATTGGCCTTCATCTTTGATGCAGCGCCGTTCCAGCACTTGGAGTTGGCGATAATCCCATTAGCCTACGGCGGGATTTGCAGCGTCGGGATTGCTTATACACTGCAAGTTTTGGGTCAGCGCGACGCGTTGCCGTCCCATGCGGCGTTGATTATGAGCACTGAAGCTATCTTTGGTGGAATTGCTGGAGCTTTGCTTTTAGGAGAAAATATGGGATTACGGGGATATAGCGGCGCATCTTTGATGATAGCCGGTATTGTTATTTCGCAACTAGGAAGTATGAAGCATTCCTCCTAGCAAGCGGCAGTAGGAGGTCGCTAATGGCAAAGAAACGCTCTTTCGCCTTGCCAGCTATTCTGGTGAGCGCTGGGGTATTGGCTGTGCTTGGCGGGGCATATCTGGGAATACATTTTGCAGCAGCCGATCATCTGCCCATCAACACTGTGATCAACGGGGTAGAAGTTGGCGGAGTTTCCCCCGAACAGGCCACAGCAACGCTATATTCGGCATTCGAGTCACACTCAAAGGGTCATATCGAAGTCAAAGCCGCAGACAAATATGTAAATGTCGATCTTGCAGAAATCGAATTCGCGGTAGATTATCCGCAAACTTTGGCTCAAGCTGGCGGCGGAGCCCACACTTGGAATCTAGTTGAGAACTTGAATCAACTCTTTGGCGGTGGTGAATACTCGGCTATCGTCACTTTCAACAAACAAAAGTTAGCGCAAAAGATTCAAGATTTGGCGGCGCAAGTTGATCTGGAGGCTGTGGACGCGCTGTTGGAGATCGAAGCAAAAAAACCAGTCGTCACTCCTGGAAGCAATGGCTCCAAGCTGGATGTGGCAGCGACCGCTGAGGCTTTCGAGGCTGGCTTGCTGCTAACAAAGTCAGTCGAAGCCGTTGTTGTGGTCGCCGAGCCGCAAATAACGACCGCCCATGCCGAACATACAGCAACGAATGTGGCCGTTCCTGCTATCGCCGCACCGATAACGGTGACTGTTGGCGATTTAGGGAGTTTCGAGTTATCCCCCGACGTGATTGCGGCAACGATGAGTTTTCAACCCAAAGCAGGGACGCTGACACCGGTTTTTGATGAACGGCTGCTCAATGAGAAAATCGCAAAAGATTTAGACAAGCTTGGCCTCAAGCCTCCCGTTGATGCCAAATTCTCGATCACAGGGAAATCAGACGCTGTACCTAAAATCGTTGCTGACGTCCCGGGTACCGGAATCGACAT
>WRJP01000060.1 GCA_009778535.1 Propionibacteriaceae bacterium
GAGTTGATGTTTTGAGAAGAGCATCGTCGGGGCCGTCAATGATTTTAGGGATTTGTGCAGCTATTTGGTTTATGTAGTCAGGGATTCTTTTAAAAAATCCTTCCATACCTTCACCAGAGTTTTTACTGGCAGTGGCAATAGTTTTAAACAACATTCCGAGTGGGTTCATTAAACCCATCAATGTGACTATTGGTTGGATAAATGCCGCTATTTTGCTGCCTTCACCAAAAATTTCAGATAAAGACTTTCCGCTACCGAGTTCAGTGAAAGCATTTATTAAAGGTTTAATTTTTGAAGTTATCGAATCGATAGCAGGAATGGCCGCGTTAAAAAGCGATTTTGCTGCTTGTAAAGCTGGTGTCATAAATGTTGCACCGAGGCGACCCAAAGCAGCCTTCACGTTAGCCAGCGCGCCCTGGTAGGTTTCGCCAGTTTTCAAAGCAGCGCCGCCCATAGCGCCCTGCATCGCCGCTTGGAAAGTTTCAAAATCGATCTTTCCAGCAGAAACCATCGCACCGACTTCTTCTTGAGTTTTACCCAAATGCCGCCCGAGTTGCTCCAAAACTGGGATACCTGAACCCATCAACTGATTCAACGACTGGCCGTCAAGTTTTCCCTTAGCGGCAACTTTAGAAAAAATGGCGCCAATTTCGCCCAGCGACCTTCCCGAAATGGCGGCAGTGTCGGCAACAGTTTTCAGTGTTTGGGTCATCGCTTCACCGTTTTTGATACCAGAAGCAGACATGACAGCCGCCACCGACGCGGCATCCCCAAGGCCATATGCTGTGCCAGAAACCGACTTCAACGCCGAATCCATGATCTGTGCCACAGAATCAGCCGAATGTCCAAGACCGGAAAGTTTCGCTTGAGCGTTCTCAATGTTGATCGCCCGCGCCATGCCGCCAGAAATGGCGGTGCCAATAAGGCTGCCTATGCCCAAAACTGATGCTGCACCGGCGACAAGTTTCAACCCTTTTTGCAGCGTCAGCCCGCCTTTTTTTCCGGCCTCCTTTCCGGCAGCATCCCCAGCGGCACCAAAAGTTTTCTTCAACTCGGGAGCAATCTTGGAGGCTTCGGCCACAATAGACAAATAGGCTGTGCCAAGATGTGTAGACATGTTGCCTCCTCTACTGTGTTAGTTTTCGTCCACCAGGTTGGCTCTGATACCACTGCGCGAAATCTTCGGCAGACTCGTGACCAATGAAACGTTCACGCTTTTTGGTACGTAAATCTTTAGGTCGTTTCACCGGTTTCGGCTTGCCGCCCTTTTTTCCTGAACGTTGCCAATTCGCGCCAATCAAAACGTCCCGAATGTCAGCCAAAATAGGGACATGTGCACCCCCACCTAGGCGATAATCGACCCAAAAGTCGTATTCAGTGGGCGGGTTGACACTCAACATTGTTGCCGAGTCGCGTGGCAACCACATGACCATGGCTGCCACTTCTACCAACGTGTACCCGTCAGCTATGAGACGGCGGGGAGAGTTGTGGTAATGGTGTTGGAAATCGGCTGCGAGTTGCTCGCCGTACTGTCCGGCAATGACGGCGAGCGTGACGAGTTTGGGTTTATAGCCTGCAACAATTCCATCAAGAACCGCTCCGCAGCATCAAACCCGACCCGGCCATTTGTGCCGCGCAAACGGTCCATCACTTGCGGATACTGTTCGTCGCCAACGAAAGCGCGAATCAGTTTCGGTACCAGCATCAAACCTGTCGCTTCGTTACCGCCAAACTGGTTCAACATGTCAAAAAGTTCAATATCGTTAAGCGATTCGCCATCAACCGTCAAAGTCATGCCCTGCACCTGGACTTGCAGCGAAGAAGGTGCCACAGGGCGCGGCTTGTATCCGCCAGACTTTTTCTTACCTTTTTTACTCACGCCATGACCTTCTTACCATCGTCGGTGTAGTCAATGAAATACAATCCAGTCACCGGGTCCTTATAGCAAGTCACCTCAAACGGCAACGCAACCACATCAGAATCAGAGAACGTTTGCTCAAAACTTTCAGTAGTATCTTGGCAGTTGAAAAACACTGTGCGTTGAATCTTGTTTTGGTCATCCATGTCGAAAACCCAAACGCCAGGGTCAGTCTCATCCCCAGAATATTCGACAGTAATCAAATTGCCGTGAGTAGCGTCAGCGTTCGTGAATGTGACAGCAGCCTCACCCCATTTGGCTTTCTGGGTGTCAACGTTCAAATTTTCGATCAAATCTGTCGAAAAAGAAACACCATGTTCGGTGCGAGATTTAGACACCTCGTCGCCACCCCACGCGTTGATCGCCTCGAATGCTTTATTGATTTGGCGTGCCCAACCGTCACTTGACACATAGCCCAGTTCAATGAACTCTTCAGATAGCGGTGTGATTGCATCTGTTGGGACAGGCGTACCGAGTGGGGCGCGAAAAACAGCGCCGCCAACCTTCGGTTTTCCTGCCATCACGTTTTGTTTGTTAGTCATTTTTCTTCCTTCTTTCTGCTAGCTCCGCTAGTTTGCGGCGCAGGTTTTTCCGTCTCTTGTTTTTCAGTTTCAGCAGGTGTTTCTAGCTTCCATCCGGCCGCTTCCCACTTGTAAACATCACTAGTTACGTCAACAACTCTTCCTGTCAACGGGTGTACGAGTTTCATACCGATTCCTCCATTCGGTGTCTAATAATTACGGTCATCACATACCGGCTTATACCGGTTTCTGGATCAGGTTGCGGATACGGCCCGGAGCGCCATCCGTCAAAAGCTGGCACAAGTTCCCACTCGTCCAACACGTGGTAAACCAGCTCCGCTAAATGTGCCGCGTCTTGCTCACCCACAGACCAGCATTCAACAGTTACAAGCGAGTCACGATGGACAAGGGTTCGCCGCTGGGAACCTCCCAGTTGTAACCGAACGAACCGTTCAACGTCTGTTGGGATTACTGTCCCAACAGGAACACCCAAACCAGCATTATCAAGATACGTTTTACACATCGCTTCAACATCAGCCCACATCAGCTTGCCCCTCTATGTCATGTTTGCCAGCGTGTGATATTTCGCTTCACGTTTTGCGGCGGCACCACTGGCCACAACCGCAGCCGCAGCCCGCAACCCGCCACTGCCAGAAATAATCCGCGTGCTGATAGCTTCATAGCCTGAACCTGCACGGGACGCGATACTAGACGCCAGAGCGTCAACTGCACCGCTGGCGTCACCTGCGCGGGCTTCCCAGTCAAGCTCCCACTCGATACGTCCAGTTTTACCCAGACGTGAAGTTCCACCACGAGCCATAATTCATCCTTTGACTCGTTTCAAACGGATACGTCCCCCAGGGGACCCAGGCCAAGGACCAGTCGTGTAATCCTCAAAATCTCCAACCTGCTCAAACACTTTCCCAAGCAGTGTCCAACGATCCCTCGGTGCTCCACACACCCCTACAGGGACCAGCAAATCCACATCGGCAACAACAGGGCGACGGTTACCGTCAACGTTTTGAGTCATTGAAGTGGGAGCCCACGCATACACCTGTACCAGGGTAGGCTCTGCCCAAGCATCAACAGGTGCATTGTGTGAATCCACGCCAGGTGTGTACACCTGGTGTTTTACAGTGTGGCGCGGTTTCATAGCCCACCTGGACCTACACCAAGTGGCCCGTTTATTTGGGCTCCAGCTAGCAGATTTGGCGGCTCTGTAGGGCCTGCAAGATCGTGGGTGGCGCTACGCTTACCACTACCACAAATAGCGCGCAACAAATCCTTCTCGGAAGGCCAAAACATGCCAGACAGCCTTTGCCGGTTATCGACCGTGATCGACTGCTGGTAAGGTCCGAAGCTGGCCTGCTCAGTGGTCACATTCTCCGGCCCACGCTCATTGAAACGTAAAACTACGCTCCTGAGCACAGACTTAAACTGTGCAATTTGATTCTCGCTTAGAGAATCCTCTTCAAGTAGGCAGGGTGCGACAAGGCTAGCTTGCGCCAAAGCGTCAGCGATCATTTCCTCAGCTTTCGCTAACGGAATATCCGGGTCGAAAACCTTTAAGTCTTCTGGAGTTAACACAACCGACATGCCGCACCCTTTCCACTCTACTTGCGTTTGCGAGGCGCGATTTTTTCCACCGGTTTTTCTGGTGGAGTTTCACGCACTGGCTTGCGGACTGGCTGCCAACCGAGCTTCACAAGATGCCCAGTTGGCACACCATCAGGAACTTCAAGTTCGCTAGAACCTAAAACCCATTTCACGGCTCGCCACCACCTGCACTAGCAGGAGTAATCAAACCTGCCGGGAAACCATCACCTAGGCGAGTCATCGGCACGGCAACCTGATAGCCGACACGGGTAACAACCCGCAACGCTTTAGTGTCTTGCTGCATCAGATTCAAAACAACCTTGCCATCATCGTCAGAAATGACACCCTCACTGAACATGTCATAAGTGATGTCCTGGCGAACACCAAGGATCACCTTCGACCAGTCAATAGCCAGCAAATCAGCCACCTCGGGGTCCCACGCGCCGTTACGAACTTCATCCAACGGGAACCCGAACAGTGAAAACTTTCCAGACTCGTTCAACTGGGAATCAAAAATTGGTCTGCCGTTACCGTCACGAGCGCCACGCAAACGCCACGACAAACCCGGACGGCAAGCAAACGCGTTTATTGCGAAACCTTTAGTGTCAATCTTCTCAGCCAACTCCGAAACAGACTTCCAAAAGTCTGTGCCAGTGTCCTCAACAACGTTCCCTGCGGCGGTGGCAGCCGGAACCAGACCAGCAGGCCAGCTCGAAGGCTTATCAACACCAAACAGCACAGCCTGGTCAATCTTCAAACCGATAGCTTCAGCAACAAGTGGCCGCACCTGGTCCCACAACGGAACGTTACTGTCAGAAACCAACGCGTCAGGGATCGGAATGATAGTAGCGACCTCCTCGGCGGTGATCGTGATACCACGCCAATCAGCTTTGCTGGCCTGCTTCATACCCGTGTCCCCGTTAACCCAATAAGCCACAGGCAGCGAGTTGAGCACAGGCTGTTTATGTACCCGGCTCGACATGGGTGTGCGGCGGGCACGAGTTAACGCCACCGACTGTTCGGTAGCAGATTGAATAATTTCTGTTGCGATGCTAGCTGGCATCATTTCTTCGGCCACATCTGGTGTGCCGATTATTTGGTCATACGACATGATTAGCTCCCTTTCAAGAGTGATCTATTTACGGCCAACAAAGTCTCTCAACCAGTCGGCGCCAGGTTTATGTGTAGTTCCCTGTCCCGCAGCCGGGACTGGGGCTGGTGTCCTGGGGGCACCAATAGATGCGATCAGAGCAGCAACTTTCGCTACCGACGCGCCAATTTCTTCCGGAGTTGAACCGGTAACCAGATCGTGTGCTTCCGGTGGCAAACTCGCCACCTTAGCAGCCTCACGCCTCGCCTCGGCAGCCTCATAGGCTTCCAATTTGGCTTGTAAAGCGCCCAGTTTGTCGGCTTGGCGTTGCGCATCAGTTTTTTGCGCCTCCACCAACTTGTCATACTCGGCAGCCTTGGCTTGCAACGGTGCAATCCGTCCAGCAATGATCTTGTCTAAATCGGTTTGGGTGAACTTCAGTTCATCCTTGACCGGCCCAGGAGCGGGTGCTTCTGGCTGGCCTTGAGTTTCTGGACTGTTTTCAGGCGCGGCAGCACCACTTGTTGTACTCATAATCGTTTCTTCCTTATCCGATGAAATACGTAAACCCAGATGCGCTCTGGTCAGCGAACCCTTCAAATATCCGTGAAGGTACGGAAAACAGGTTTGATTGTTAAGGCCCCTCTGTGTGGTACAGTTGCCGTGACGGCGGCATGCAGGGGAAATTCCACAGCGTAACCGCCGTCAATCTTTCCTTACCAGATGAATGGCGGTTTGGTACCGACAGACTAGATTACTGGCGTGAGGGTTCTTTCACCCTCAACGGTCTCAACGTTCTTCAGCCACAACAGGTTCAAGTCAGTCTTTTCCGAAAGGATCTCGAAAATTCGCGCAGCATCCTCATGAGCGGTTTCGCTCTTAGACGCAATCTCAAACCGGTATTGTGACAGTGGAAATCCTAGACTGTCCTCATAGTAAAGATTGCTTATAGCAGAATCGATAACACGTATACCACGCTCAAACATGAGGCCATGTTCGTAAGGGTCTCCAACCCCAGGATTTAAGCCGCTGAGAAAACCAACCAGTGCTTCAATGGTGGTATCGCCATGAATCAGAACACCATGTTCGTCCATTACAACACCTCCTCCAAATACGATTCATCAAGAATCACTATGATTCTATCAAGTTTGTGGCCGTGGACTCCACTAGCGCCAAAGAGACCACGAATCCTGCGGATACCTCGAGCCTTTTCGTCTTCGGATATTCCGGTCCCTCTCATATCGAAAATGAGCACCCGCGCCTGGCCTCCCTTCTTGACAGAGGCTGTTGCTCTGTCCACCATGGTTTGGGAACTAGCTCCAGGTTGAGGGGTTTTCCCGTCGGCTGGCTCAAGATCATTCAAGGTGAAGTCGTATATCCGACCTTTAGGGGTTGTTCCACCTTTGGTGACTACATAACCAACACCACGCAGATAATCCGTTATAGCTTGCTCTTGCCTAGACCAGGTTGGGTCATCGTCTGGATGAGAACCCGATATAGCCGATTTCGGAGGTTTCGGCGGTTCTTTCCCTCCGCCACTAGCTGCTATATCCGGATGGTGCGCGTCGTTGATGATGCCTTGACCTTTTTCGCGCATCGCCGCAGCGATCTGCCTATCGGTCATACCCGGTTCATAAACCGAATCAACCAAATCGACATATTCCTTCTCACGTGGAGTCGGAATCCAATCATCCCGGTCACCGAAATATTCCTCAGCGGTACACCCACAAGAGTTGTGATAAATCACACCATTGGCGGTTTCTTCCGAGCTGTACGCCGGGCCGCGACCGACAAGCATTGCACACCACGAACACGGATTACCGTCACTAACCCTGCGCCACCTCGAACCGGCAGCCATAGCCGAACCAAAAATTGTTTCTCTACCGGGAGTTAATGCTTCGCGCATCATTCTGCCCACTAACGCACCGACAGCCTGCTCCCAAGCTGCTTGCGGGTCCATGTGTTCATTTATGGCAGATTGAGCCATCCTCGGTGCCCAAATGACAGAATTGTCAGCTTCGAGAAGATCAAACTTTGGTTTCACAACCGGCATAGACGCTGCTTTGGATGCACCCAGTTCAGCCACCCGGAACTGTTGCACATATTTTGCGGCATTGTTCGCACTAGCTATTTCCGCAGTCGCCAACACCGCGACGGTTTGCTCCAACCAACCCTCCACAGTGCCCCGAATGTCAGTTGGGTCGATCAGTTTCGCCAGCTCGAAACCCATGCCCCCCGTGGTGGCACCCAAAAGGGCTTGCCACCGCCGATGCTCGTCAGTTAACGCCCTGCCCTCATCGGTCGTCGCCATGTCTACCTGCCATGCCTGCAAACACGTCAGCCATTGGTGGATATGCTGCCCTGTCAGCCACCACCATGGCCTGTTCAGCAGGAGACAAACCAACACGATCCAAAGTAACTTGGCTCGCGGCAGGGAGAATCCCTGCACCTACCAGTTTCGCTGCCTCGTCAGCTTTCGCTGCCGATGTTGGTGTGGCCGGGTCAGCCCACCGGCACGACACATTTGCAAACTCTTCAGGTACACGCCCGTCACGAACCAGCAGAATCAGTTCGGCAACATCGAGCCAACCCAAACCAAACATGGAAGCGCGCCGTTCTGCTTTTTTAATCAACCGAACTTCACTAGCGCGAATCGCATCCGCCGAAGCTGGGTTAGCATCCGGTTTCACACCAAAATATGCTTCCGGAATGCCAGCAACCGTAGCCAACTGGGCAGCGAGTGCGCGAAGCTGCTCAATGTACGGGCCAGGCTTGACCTCCGGGAAAGAAGTGACCGTGGGCAGATTCCCCTCATCGTCAGGTTCAATAGTCCAAATACCTGTCATCAACGCTTGCCATTTGTCGATATCGCCAGGAGCAGCACCCAAAACAAGACGTTGTGGTGCGGAAAAAAACTCACGATTCACAGCCATCGCTAGTAACACTCGTGCAGCCTCATCAACAATGTCACGCACCGGCGCTGAAATTTCAGAATGACCCAAAAGCATCGAAGCTGAGGTGCGGTTCGGCAGCATCACAACAGGGACGCGACCCAACTGGTGCTGGTCTCTGGACACCTCAGTCCACGTCCCGCCAACCTGCTCAATTACGATCGTTGTGTCGGGAAGCCATAAAACACCTGCTGATAGTTGTTTCCCATCGGCTGATTCATTTAGAGTAAGCGCTGAGTCGAGACGGCGTTTACGGTGGTCCCAAATGCCGGTGGTGCGCATCGTAGGTTCAATAGTGACAAGCGGATCAGGATCACCCGCCGCGCCTTTCGTCACCGACACAAACCCGGTACCGAAAATCAACGCATCAAGATGAGCCAAACCAGACTCAACCTGTAAACGGTTCTGTTTATACACCAGGTCCAAACCCAGGCTGCCAGACGGATCATTCCAACCCAAAAAGTTGAGCCGCTCCTCCAACGCGTCAACGATCACACCAGCCCAACCCAAACGGGGAACATTGCCCTTCATTTTCGGCGGCACAGTCAAACCAACATTACCCGGCTTGTATTGGCCTTCGTAGCGCCTAGTCTTCTCCGCATTCCGCGCCCTATACGCATCCAAACGTTTAACTAGCTCTTCAACGAGTCGCCACTCTGCAAGTGCCATGACTGTCACCCCCTTTTTAAATCAATATCCCCAACGCCCCAGGCCAGCAGGCCTAGTAGGAGAATTCTTTTTACCCGAAGTTGCCGCTATCCGGGCACCCATCACCGCACCCACCATTGCGGTAGCAGCATCCACCACTTTGAAACTATCCCTAGTCACTTTCCCCAAAGATGTGCCCCACTGGTTAGGGCGAGCCTTCGCGTTATGAACATGTCTACGAAGCGTGGGCGAGCCATCCCAACGAAACGGGCCATCTGCGCCTTCCGAGTCAACCCATTGTTCAACCAGTTCGGCAGCTTTCGTGAACTCAAAATTTCGCCGTGCAGCACCCAAAGATGACAGTCGCATGTCAAATAACACAGGAGAGCCGCCCCTACCGGGAGAAGCCCAAATTGGCAGCTTGGCACGGAAATCCCGGTCCAACTCGTCGATCATGCGCGCCCAATACAAAGCTTCACGGTCTTCGTCTTTCGCCGGGCCAGGATCAACACCAAACCACAACACTTTGTAGTTCGACAATGCCCACCGAACCGTTGAGTCGACATCTTCACGAGGAGCAAGCCAATCCTGCCCGCGTCTACCCATCGGACGTTCCCAAATACCCAGCTCGAACACGTGCATGTCGAGTGTGCAACCCACCAGGGCAGTCGAATCTTCACTTTTTGAGCAGTCCAGGAACATTGCAATCCCGGTACGCGCCGGGATTTCCAACTCTGAAGCCAACGCGTCAAACTTCGCAGCCTCAACCCATGAATCCTCTTCTGAGGCTAACCCGTTCAGATAAAACCGGATCGAATCAGCAACCGAAGTGCGCGGATCTAGCATTTCCGCCGATAGCCGCTCCAAGTCAGCCCACTGGGCATCCATGTAGGCGGCACGTAACCCGCGCATCCTGCCCTCATCGGTCAAAATATCCACATCGGGTGGAGCCTCAACCGAATCGTACAAAATATCCACAACACCGGGATAGCTGGGTGCTAGTTGCTTCTGCCAAGCAGCAAACGAACGCTCTGCAACCGAATCCATACCCTGCATATGAGCATTAGTGAACTCCACCACCCGAGCCTGAATTTGACGTGGAGACTTCGCCACATTGCGACGAGCCACCGCAGCCACCCGAGACCCGCCAGACGCATCCGTCATATGATGGGTCTCGTTCAAAATCCCAAAAGTGACCGGATCGCCCTCGCTGGAGGCCTCCGACGAGGTGGTAACCTCAAAGCGACCACCAGACTCTTTCACTACTGTGCGAGTCGCGCCACAATCCAACCC
>WRJP01000061.1 GCA_009778535.1 Propionibacteriaceae bacterium
GTCGGCACTCAGCCCGCGTGCGCAATTTCGAGACACCGACCCTGGGGTCGGCGGCAACCCGCGGGCGCGATTTCGATACGTTGCCTTCGGCAACACTCAATCAGCGGGATTTTGGAGCACTCAACCCGCGCGAGCATGTAAATCAGAAAGGTCAGTGCGGCGGAACTGTTTTCGGGAAAGTTCTGGAAGGTCTGTGTAGCGCCCCTGGATCAGAGCCAGACGCTTTGCACGTGACCAACCTTGAACCTGTTTCTCAAATGCAAAAGCCTCACTGATTCGCTCAAACTCACCAGCAAACACTAGTTTCACCGGAAGGCGACGCTTCGTGTACTCACAGCCAGTACCAGCAAGATGCTGCTCAAATCTGCCGTGCAAACTACGGGTACTACCAACGTAATAGCTCCCATCAGCACATTCCAGGATGTACATATAACCAGTCACTTGACAATCCCTTTCAACTAGGTGTCCCCAATAGTCATTTTGCACACTTCACCCAGACATTTTTCAGTTTTCCACAGGGGGAATTTTTTTGCCCTCGGTTTCGATACACCGACCCTGGGGTCGGCACTCAACCCGCGTGCGCGATTTCGATACACCGGTCTGCGACCGGCACTCAATCAGCGGAAGGGTTGAGAGTGACAGCAGAGGTCTTAGCCCTGTGATTTCGATACGGCCTTCGGCCTACTCAATCAGCGGGACTTTGGAGCACTGAATCAGCGGGGAAATCTCGTCGGTTGAGTGGAGCCGTAGGCTCTGTATCGAAACCACGAGAGAAAGCAGAGGTCTTAGCCCTGGGTTTCGATACACCGACCCTGGGGTCGGCGGCAACCCGCTTGCGCGATTTCGATACGCAAACCTACGGCTTGCACTCAACCAGCGGGACTTTGGGACACTAAATCAGCGGGACTTTGGGTCACTCAACCAGAGGGAGTGTGGCAAGCACCGAGTGAAACTTCGACGCACCAGGTGGAGGCGTCAAGGTATGGGATAGCGAGCTCATGAACCTGTGCGGTGGCATTAAGTTTTGCAAGGGTCGAAGCGGCAGCTTCGACTTCTTCGTAGACGGACTTGCCTTTCATAGCGAGCAGTCGTCCGCCTGGTGCCAACAGCGGGAAACACATGTGCAGCAGTTTCGACAGCGGCGCCACAGCTCTGCTGGCAACCACCGAATACCTGCTCGAATGCTCCTCTGCTCTGGCGCGAACCACATTCACATTCGACAATTTGAACTGCGCTGCCGTCTGCTCCAGGAAATCGACGCTGCGCTGCTTTGGCTCTAAGAGTGTCACCTGCAAGTCCGCGCGGACAATAGCTAGCGGGATTCCAGGCAGACCGGCACCCGAACCAACATCGACGATTATTTCTGCTTGCGGCAGCAGCGGTTCCAACGCCAAACTGTTCAGAACATGCCGTTCCCACAATCGCGGGCGATCCTCGTTCGGCCCAACCAGACCCCAAGCCTTTCCGGTAGTGTGCAGCAGCTCGACATATTCGGCAAGCAGCGGGAATTCCTCAGCCACAGCAGCGAGCTCGCCTGCACCCACTTTTAGCTCTATTCACTCGCGCTGATAACAACCCGCCGGTTGGGTTTTTCGCCCTCAGATTCACTGAACAATCCGGCAGCGGCTACCTCGTCGTGGATGATTTTACGCTCGAAGGGGTTCATCGGCGCTAGTTTTACCTTCTCGCCGTTGGCGATCACTTCAGCTATCGCCTCTTTAGCTAGCAGTTGCAAATCAGCCTTCCGCTTTTCACGAAAACCCCCGATGTCCAGCATCAACCGACTGCGATGTCCGGTGTTGGTCATCACCACTAGTCTGGCTAGCTCTTGCAACGCATCTAAAGTCTCGCCGTTCTTTCCTACCAACATCCCATTGGTGGTGAGTACAGAAACTTGAGCTCTGTCGTTATCGACAAAGGTGTCGATATCACCATCCAGGTCAGCGATATCAAGTAATTCTTCCAAGTAGTCGGCTGCTATTTCGCCTTCGTTGAGCAAAGTCTCGTTAAGACTTTCAGTCGCTGTTTCTTCTTCTTGGATGCTGGCAGCTTCAAGATCACTCATTGGTTTCTCCCTACCTTGGTCAATTCTTTGGTTTTGGCCCAGGCTGTCCGCCTGTCTTTTTTCGAGCTGAACGCGAGGACTTTAGCGGTTGCTGCCGCTTAATAACTATCTTTTGCCCCGCATCCGTATCCTGCGGTGTCGGCGGAGGTGTCGCTTTGGTGCTGCGTTTGCTCGCAGGTGGATTCGACTGTCGATCAACCTTCGCTGGTGGGGTTGACGGCGGCTGCTCCCATCTACGCTTTTCCGGTGGTGCGCTCGACTGCCTTGTCACCTTATTCGGGTCACTGGACTGTCTTGGAGTCGGGCGTTGTTTTCCTCTCCGCTTTTCCAAAACTTCCTGGGGATCCTTACCCTTGGCGATCATTCGTTCTTCCCAGTCAATGAAGGCCGGAGTGTTCGGCGCCGGATTGTTGCGAATCAGAACGTACTGCTGTCCCATCGTCCATAAGTTCGTCGTCAACCAGTAGATCATCACCCCGATAGGAATGAAAGCACCACCAAACAGATACATTACTGGGAACAAAAAAAGCATCATCTTTTGTTGCTGAGCCATCGGTCCTGTCAACGATTCCGGAGGCATATTTTTGCGCATCAACTGAAGTTGCGTGACGAACAAGGTGCACGTCATAGCGACGATCAAAATAGCGCCGAGGGTCTGCACCGCCCCCCAAGTTTCAAACGGCCAGAAGGTCTGGGAAATCTTTGCACCAAATAGGTCAGCGTTGCGCAGTGAAACCGCCAAAGCGTGGTTATTCTCGAAAATGCCTTTGTACTCATTGGTGCTTTCCGAGAACGAAACATCGCGCAAGACCCAGAACAAAGAAAAGAAGATTGGCATCTGAAGCAATATCGGGAAACAAGATGCCATTGGGTTGACACCTTCGTCCTTGTAGAGCTTCATCGTTTCCTGACCCAGCCGCTCCCGGTCTGAGCCGTATTTGGCTTGTAATTCCTTTATCTTGGGCTGGAGCAACTGCATATTTCTTGCCGACGTGATCTGCTTAACGAACAGCGGCACCAGCGCTGAACGCACCAAAATTGTCAACAAAACGATCGACAGCGCCCACGTCCAACCCCAATCCGGATTCAAAAACAAACTCCAAAACGAGTGCAGCACCATTAAGAGCCAGGAGATCGCATAGTAGATCGGTGAAAGAATCGTGGAGAAGAAGGATCCGATATCGGACATCCAATCCAACGGAATCAGCAGTGGAATCATGTTCATGAAGCCTCATTCGAGCAGGATGCCGCCAGTTCGGCAGCAGCCTTTGTTCCAGGGACGGGTTCGTACCCGCCCAATGACCAGGGATGACACCGTACTAGGCGTCGGATTGTCAGCCAGCTACCACGCAGGGCGCCGTGTACCTTTACCGCTTCAAGAGCGAAAGCAGAGCATGATGGGTAAAACTTGCAGACATCGCCGTAGAGCGGGCTGATTACTGCACGCCACAGTTTCAAGAATCCGATAATCAAGTATTTCATCGCAACCCCAGACGTTCGTAACTGCTAGAAAGCGCCGAAGTTAGGGTGTTGTTCAGGTCTGCATTGGCAGCTCCTGGCAGCGCACGGATCACAAAGTCGAGTGGCACCGGAGTAGTTGCGAGAACCGGGGTAATCAAATGCCGTAACCTTCGCTTGACTTTGTTACGTTTCACTGCGTTCCCCACCGCCTTGGACACTACAAGACCCGCACGTGCAGGCCACTGCTCTCGCTTAGAAACGTAAAGCACCAAGACATCGCGGTGAATTTTTACACCATGACGAAAGACTTGCTGAAACTCTTTGCTGGAGCGTAGCCGCGCATTTGCAGGCAACACTGCTGATTAACCAGCTAGTCTTGCCCGACCCTGCCGCCTACGCGCAGAGATGATCGAACGTCCAGCCCGCGTCCGCATCCGAAGCCGGAATCCGTGGGTGCGGCTGCGACGCCGATTACTTGGCTGAAAAGTGCGTTTGCTCACGCGAATGCTCCTGAAGTTCTAGTTTCTCATCGAATTGCCTGCAACCATTCTTCCAAAGAATCGTTGTAGACACACTAACTACTAACGATACGGGTATATTGCTGATCCGGCAAACTGTGGAAAGAGCCATCTATCGAACACTGAAAGTCCGAACACTGCAACACGACACGCCAGTGTCTGGAAGAATACCAGCACTCCGATTGGTTTTGTTATGGGTAGATGTACTTATTTCTTCGATAGTGACTGATTACACAGGTGTGGATAACATGTGCATAACATGTTGCTGGATAGGTAGGGGCAGATGAACACTTCGCAAGACTCACCACCAGGTGTTGCTGATGCCTGGCAACACATCCTTTCCAATGTAGATTCGGCAACCCGGGGTTGGTTGACATCCACAAAACCTGTGGCATTGCATGACTCGCTGTTAATTCTCGCAGTTCCAAACGAATTCATCAGAGATCGAGTGGAATCACGTATCCGCACCGAACTTGAAATGCTGCTGACGCAATTTCTGGATCAGCAGACCAGCGTAGCTACCACGATTGATCCGAATCTTGAAGTGCAAATTCCCGCTGAAACTGAAGATAAGAAGCCGAAGAAACAGGCTACTGCTCGCGTCGATACTGGCTACCGGCTAAATCCGAAATATACCTTCGACACCTTTGTGATCGGGGAATCTAACCGTTTTGCTCATGCAACTGCCGTCGCTGTCGCGGAAAGCCCGGGAAAGTCGTACAACCCGTTGTTGATCTACGGTGATTCTGGACTTGGAAAAACCCATCTCCTGCATGCGATAGGCCACTATATTCTCAACTATTATCCCGACATTCGCGTGAAGTACGTCTCTACTGAGGAGTTTCTGAACGACTTCATCAACGCTATTTCGCAAAACAGAACTGCCGAGTTTCGCAGAACCTACCGCGATAAAGTCGATGTGCTACTCATGGATGACATTCAGTTCTTGGAACAGCGAATCCAAACTCAAGAGGAGTTTTTCCATACTTTCAATGCGCTGCACAATGCACAAAAACAGATTGTGATGACCTCCGATAGGCCGCCGCGGTTACTTGAAGCCCTTGAGCCAAGACTGCGTTCTCGTTTCGAGTCGGGCTTAATGTCTGATGTTCAGCCACCCAGCTTGGAAACGCGTATCGCTATTTTGCGTCGGAAAGTTGAAGCGGAGCAACTGGTTGCTGATTCAGAAGTTCTGGAGTTTATTGCAGGTCAGATCACAACGAACATTCGAGAACTTGAAGGTGCGCTGATTCGGATCACGGCGTTTGCAACGCTGAATCATAGAACTGTCGATCTTGAGTTGGCGAAGATTGTATTGAAGGATTTGATTCCAGAAGGCGGCGAAGTTCCGGTTTCAGCTACAACTATCAAGAATCAGATCGCCGACTACTACAACGTTTCTGTTGAAGAACTGTGCGGAGCCTCCAGATCGAGCAGTGTAGTGGTAGCCAGGCAGATTGCGATGTACCTGTGCCGTGAACTAACCGACCTCTCGCTTCCCAAGATCGGTGAAGAATTCGGCGGACGCGACCACACCACAGTGCTCTACGCGGTTCGAAAAATCAGTGACATGCTTCCCAAAGAACGCAGTTTCTACAACCAAGTTACCGAGATTACCAACCGTATCCGCCGTACCTCCCGTTGATGTTCGTTCCTAGTGACGCCTGTCGCTAACGCAGTGGCGTTGTATCCACTCAAAGGCACTGACAAGAACCACGGTTTGTACACAGTCGGTACTTAGAGAAGTTTTTGAAATATAAATTTAGTAGTAGTCGTAAGGTCTGTGGATTTGGTGGAAAACCTCAATACTACGTTATCGCCACGCGTGTCGGCCTGTGGATAACGCTGTTAATATGTGGAAACTACACGGGGAGGATTTGGGTAGGACACGGTTGCCAAATCTGCTACTAACACAAAATCCGCCCTATCAACATGGTTTTCCACAACTTATGAACTCGCAATCCCTTTCAAAAACTAGTGCGCAGCAACTTTTCGGGTGCTGGATACTGCGATGGAGCCTGCGCTGCGCGCAGTCGCAGCATTCGGGTTATGGATCCTGCAACTGACGTGCAGGAGGACGAATTGGGGCTGCTGCCACCTGGAGATCATGGATTCACCACACTAAACCCTTGACAAAACACATTCCAAGCGTCCGCGAGTCCAAAAGAAGAACTGGGCGAGTAGGAATTATCGTGGGTGATTTCGTCTATGATTTGAAAAAGGGCTTGCGTTCTAGGGAGAAAAAGTGGAGATACAGATCGAGCAAGGCATTTTAGCTGATGCTGTTGCGTGGGCCGCTAGGAGCTTACCCAACCGTCCGAGCGCGCCGATTCTGTCTGGGGTGCGGATTAGCGCCGCGGATGGGCAGGTCGTCATGTCGAGTTTCGATTATGAAACGTCGGCGCGAATCACAATCCCAGCTCAGGTCGCAACTCCAGGAGAAGTTCTTGTCTCGGGAAAACTACTGGCTGACATTTCACGTTCACTGCCGTCGCAGCCGGTGTTACTGGAAGCCGATGAGGGGACGATGAATCTGCGTTGTGGACATGTGAAGTTCACGTTGCAGACCTTGCCGATTGCCGACTATCCCGAGGTTCCGCAAATGCCGCCGGTGGTTGGTGAGGTAGATTCGCAAGTTTTCGCGGCAGCGGTGGCTCAGGTCGCAGTGGCAGCCGGACGCGATGAACTACTTCCGGTTTTCACTGGCGTCCGTATCGAAATCGAAGATGAACAGCTCACTTTCCTTGCAACAGACCGGTATCGGATGGCACTCAAAGAACTGTCATGGCGTCCACTTGGGAAAACTCAAACGGCGGCACTGATTCCAGCAAAGATTCTCGATACGACGGCGAAATCGTTCATCAACAGCGAAAAAGTGACGATTGGCTTGGCGCAGGCCGGAACTGCTGGCGAAGGACTCATCGGATTTGAAGGGGTCAGCGCGAGCGGAGTGCGCCAGATCACCACCCGAATGTTGGATGGCGAGTTCCCAAAGCTGCGTCACATCATGGACATTCAGCCCTCGGCTACAGTTCGGGTAAAGACCTCCGAGTTGGTCTCGGCAGTGAAACGGGTGGGGTTAGTTGCTGAACGTAACACTCCACTGCGAATGTTGGTTGGCATGGGTGAAATAACCCTAGATGCAGCAACCGGCGAGCAAGCAACTGCGGTCGAATCACTGGAAGCGGTGGTCGAGGACATTACTGGCACCGGATTGACGATTGAGGCAGCAGGTTTTAACACAAACTATCTGTCTGACGCGTTATCAGTAATCGAAACTGAATATGTGCACTTTTCATTCACGCTGCCTGGTAAGCCCTGTCTGTTAGTTGGGCTGGATGACATTGCTGCCGATCCGCAGCTCGATTATCGCCACGTAATTATGTTGATGCGGCTTCCCACGTAAGTGTTTGTCACCAATCTGCAATTAGTCGATTTTCGTAGCTACGAAAATGTTGATATTGAGCTTCCGCCTGGAGTTTCGGTTTTTGTAGGGTCGAACGGCAAAGGCAAAACAAATTTACTTGAGGCGTTGGTATTTCTGGCGCGGTTAGACTCACACCGAGTTGGAACCGAGACCCCGCTGATTCGTTTTGGAGCTGACAAGGCAGTTATCCGTGCTCGAATTAGGGCAGGCGTAAACGACAGCAGACAACTGCTGGCCGAGTTGGAACTGCTTCCTGGTAAGGCGAACAAGGCGAGTCTGAATAGAACTCCGCTGCGCCGGGCAAGAGATATTTTGGGTTCACTGCTAATAGTATTATTTGCACCAGAAGATTTACATATTGTAAAAGGCGACCCTGCCCAACGCCGTAACTTTATTGATGATCTTTCCAGTATGCGTTTGCCGAGAATTAGAGCTATTCGTTCCGATTATGAAAAGGTTTTACGACAGCGTTCAGCGTTATTGAAATCATTAATCTCGCCACAAAGAATGTCTGGTGAAGCTGCTGCAACTCTTGAAGTTTGGAATGAATCATTGGCGCGACTCGGAAGTGAATTAGCTGCGGCACGCTTGGCGACTTTATCCGATTTATTACCTTTTTTACAGAATGCCTATTCTCAAATAGCGCAGGGTGGAGTCATGGTAAATGCGGAATATAAATCGCATTTAGAAAATCCGCCTGCTGAAGCGCAAGCACTGGCGTTAGCGTATTTGGCACAGATTGAGCAACGGCTACCGGCCGAGATCGCGCGCGGAGTAAGTCTGGTTGGGCCCCATCGTGACGATCTGGAGTTCAGCATAGGCGACCTTCCGGTGCGCGGTTACGCTTCGCACGGTGAAAGCTGGTCATTTGCCTGCGCTTTGCGGATTGCTGCCTTCAATTTATTGCGGCAAGACGGATTAGAGCCGGTTTTACTGCTGGATGATGTGTTTGCCGAATTAGACGAAACCCGACGCGAGCACCTTGTTAGCTGTGCGCTGCAAGCGGAACAAGTGTTGATAACTGCTGCCGTGAAACATGATGTACCCACCTCATTAACTGGTAAGTTCTTTCGGGTTGACAATCAGTCAATTTGGCCAGATTCGGAGTGATCGGTATGAATGACCACGACCCCACTGGCCTGGAGTTGGCGCATCAGATCGCTTCGCGCGCGAAGGGTAATCCGGCGAGAATCAATGCGAAAAAAGCCAAAAAACGCAATCCGGGTGACCCAGTTCGACTGGATGCGGCGCTGGCCGAAGTGGTCGAAGAACAGGGGTGGGGTACTAACCTTGGCATTCACCAACTGCTGCTGCGCTGGGATGATCTGGTTGGGCCGATCAACGCGCAGCACGCTAAGCCGGAAAGTTATCAAGATACAGTCTTGACGATATTGGCCGATTCTACGGCTTGGGCTTCTTCGCTGCGCATGATTGCACCTCAAATCGTCGCGGTACTTAATGACAGGCTGGGTCAAGGCAGCGTTTCCCGCATCATCGTGAAAGGCCCCGAGGCTCCTTCCTGGAGAAAGGGTCCCCGCGTCGTTCCCGGACGTGGCCCCCGTGACACCTACGGCTAGCCTCCCGCGCGCTCGCAGACAAAGGGCGTGGCGACGATCTCGGAGTTTTCGACCACGCAGACCCCAGTTCTGAGGTATTGTGTGTCTCGCCGCAGATGTCTTAGAACGTGCGTATGGCATCTTGTCGGCAAAATGGCAGCGCTGACCGTCGGGCTTGGGTGAGAACCTTAGCTGTACGCAGGTCAGTTCGGTGCTAAAGATGTTTCACGATGAAGCTGTTGACAAGGAGAGGTCTGCAACATGGAAAACACGAAGTATGTCTATGATTTCAACGAAGGCGACGCATCTATGCGTAACCTGCTGGGCGGTAAAGGTTCAAATCTGGCCGAAATGACTGGATTGGGGATGCCGGTTCCGCAAGGTTTCACCATCACAACTGAGGCATGTACTCAGTATTACGTTGATGGCGAACAGATCAACGATCAGATCAAGGCAGAAATCCTGGCACATGTTGCAACCTTGGAATCCCTGCAAGGCAAGAAGTTTGGCGATCCGGAAAATCCGCTGCTGGTGAGCGTGCGTTCCGGTGCGCGCGCATCAATGCCCGGCATGATGGACACGATTCTCAACTTGGGTATCAACGAGACGGTGGTCGAGACCATCGCCCGTAAAACCAACAATCCGCGCTTCGCGTATGACTCCTACCGCCGCTTTATCCAGATGTATTCCGATGTGGTGATGGAGGTCGGCAAGGCGTATTTCGAGCGTCTAATCGACGAGATGAAGGAAGCTCGCGGCGTCACCGAGGACACCGAGTTGACTGCTGATGACCTCAAGGAACTTTCGCTTCAGTTCAAGGCCGAGTACAAGTCGAAGATCGGTGAAGATTTTCCTTCTGATCCGATCGATCAGCTATTCGGCGCGATCAAGGCCGTTTTCCGTTCCTGGGACAACCCACGCGCTATCTACTACCGGCGTATGAATGACATTCCTTCCAGCTGGGGAACAGCGGTTAACGTGCAATCG
>WRJP01000062.1 GCA_009778535.1 Propionibacteriaceae bacterium
CCAGCTTAGTTTTTGATTGACCTCTCTCCTGTCATCCCGCGGCGTCATGCTGCGCGCAGTCGCAGTACGCGGGATCCATTACGTTCAGCAGTCAAGCAAGAACGGACTTCGTGCTGCACACTGCGACGGAGCCTGCACTGCACGCAGTTGCAGCATTCGGGTTGTGGATACTGCGATTTCGTTTCACTACACGCAGCATGACAAATAAAAGAGTCCGCACGCGTGCTGCGGGCTGTCTGCAAAGCAGAACAGCACGTAGTCCGTTGCAGCATTCAGGTGATTAATCCTGCAATGAACGTGTAGATGTCTGAATACGGTATAGGGGCGCGGGCATCGCCGGGCCACTGCTTCACTGTTGGTGGCGAGGTGATTGCTGCCCTAACCGGAGCGTAGTGAGTACCATTTTTCACATCGATGACATTCACAAAGTAAGACGCTCTCAAACCTTTGGCGCCATCGGTATAGGTAAAAGCAGGCTTTTTATCAGTAACCCTGGTGATATAGATCAGGGTTTCACAGTCTTCGACACCTGTCGCAAAGACGCTGTCGGGTAATACCCCGCCAGTTGGGTTAGTTACTTGCGAACTGTTGAGATTACTGAGATAGTCGCCAATAGACATGATGAAATCTTCGCGCTCAGCCACCCAAGCGATGAGAATTTTCCCTTTGATTACTGGCGGTTGGGTTACTGGCGGTTTGGCTACTACATCTAGGAGGTCGGCGATGGCTTGCTGGGCGGACGCCAGAGCTTGAGCTACACGCAGCGCGGCAGGGTAGAACGCCGCTTCTTGAACAGGTTCACCGTTGAGTTGCTGAAGTTTACTCATGGAAGCAATAGCTACTTCCAAAGGAGTTATCGAGTCTGTGGTGAAAGTTATCGGTTTATAGGATGACCCGCTAAGCACAGACAGGCTGGTCAGCGAAGTGAGGTCGGGTAGAACTGGAGCCAGAATCTTAGTGGCGTTGTATTGCCCATTTGGGAAAATAACGGACAGCGTCTCGAGGCTAGGAAACCTTGACGCCAACATATCAGTTGTTGTTTCAGCGTAGCAGAACAGCGTCAGCGTCGTAACTGCGGGTAGGACAGGTGCCGACGCAAGCTCCGTCTCAGGGCGTGCCCTAAAAGACAAAGCTGTGAGGTTTTGGAATTGTGTTAGCGCCTGCAAGGTCACTGGCGTTAGGTCGAGCTCATCCAGGTGCAGCGTAGTAATTTGATCTGAGTACCCGGTCAGGAAGTCCCAGAAGCGAAGTATTTCGTCATCGGAGAAGGTCGCTGTCCCCGTCGTGATTTCCAACGTATGGAAGTCCCGGCCATCAAGTTCTCTTTCAAGTTGCTGGTAGAACCCGTCAGGAGTTGCGAAAGCGTATGCATTTGACTCTCTATGCAGATACCCCAGATGGACGGATGCAGTTTTGGCTTTTTCTTGCTCTGTCTCGACCTGGCTCCAATACGAGGTACTAGAACCGGATTGTGTCACTTGCACACTATGACCGCACGCAGTCAGCGCCAGCACACCCACGAGCGAGAGCGCACAAATGATAGCCAGTCGTCTCAGCGCGCTGCTTAGCATGAGAATCCCTTTCTGTGCCCATTATAGGAATACACCCAAAGGCCACCAGTATTAGCTGGAGGACTGGGCTTGCTTGCGAAGTCTTTTCCGCAGCACGCCAGCGATACGCTCAGCGATAGTTTCCTTGGTTCGATTTGGTTCATCCAGTGCCAACAACAGGGCGTCCAGACCCAGCAGCACTTCGTCGGTTGGCCCTGGTAATGCGATTATCAGTGAATCCAATACCTGACCAACGGCAATGCGCACCACGTTTTTATGTACGTGGCGGCCGACCCCAGCTTCATATTGCACGATTTGAGGTGTAGCAGCTTGGGGATCGGTCAGCAAAAATGCCTCAATGGTGTGATCTTTGACTTCTGCGCCAACCCCTCCGGTGGTGATTATCAGCCCGTAGCCCTCCTCGGCTCGCTCCACAAGTGCAGCGCTGATGTAGTATTCGTCGTCTTTGAGCGGTTTGCCAAGGCTTACCGCATACCCGAGCGCCTCCAGCTTTTCACGGATTACGGGACTGTTGGTGTCCTTAACCTGCCCATTCATCAACTCGGTGCCAGTGGCAAACACCGTCACAGTTTTTGCGAGTTTTCCGCGCATACCCTCGAAAAGGCTTTCCGCCTGTTCCAGCACAGCCAGCGGGTCGCCGTCACTGGCCGATACCCAACTCAGCAGTCCGCGAGACTCCACTTTGGCCGCAGCGGTAACCACCACGCCAGCGGTTGTGGCCACAGCGTCGAGCAGTTCGCGTTCCTTACCGACGATGTTCTTGGCATCAAGACCGCGCCGCAGAATGTCGAGAACCAGATTGTCTGCACGGACATCGGTCACCAGAATCTCACTGCGACTCAAGCCGAGCACCTGCGCTACCGCATCGGCAACCTGGGGCAGGTCGGCTCCGTCAAGTTCCAAACCTGTGAAACTAAGCTCCGTCTTACCGAGCATGTCATATTGCGTCAAAGTCCTACCTTCCGGCTGAAATGCGTGCTAGGAAAGTTTATCGTTGCCGGTAGCGCGGTGAGCGACGCATCGTCAACGCGGAAACCCAGGTAGCGGCCACTCGCGCTAGCCGATGAAACTACTTGCTTCGCGCTAGGAGTTGCCTGATGTGAAGGTTCAGCTCCTTGAATGCACTGCGCGGATTTATCTCGTCCAAGGTTTCGATCAGCCCGGCAACCTCAACTGCACTGAGGCTTTCTTTGCGACCAGAAAGATTGATAGCTCGCGAGCCGACCACATAGGAGAGAATCTCATCCGAATGCGCCCTTGCCGCGAGCATCTCGCCGACTACGGTACTCCGCGAAGCGAACTGGATGAAGTCTTTGTTCATCAAGGTGTAGTTCAGCTTGCCATCGTCACCGGTATAGCCGTTGATTATCGCCAGATATTCAGGGGTGTCAACCATATCGACCTTTTCAGTTTCGGTCTCAAGCACATCTTCTTCGCTATTTACGGCTTGCGCACTGACCGAAATCTTGATCTTTCCGCGCGCCGTATACGGCAGTCCGGAGATCAACTCCAAAGCCTCGGCAACGGCATCGGGGGGAAATAGTTCACCATCATAGGTTCCATAGGGTTCTGCTTCACCGGTACGCCGGTCGATGGTAAAGACCGCAACCGCGTCGGTGTCCATTCTCAGGATTCTCAGGCCTGCACCGCCGGCGGCAAGTTTCTGCTTGTAAGTGATCGCTGGGATCGTCGATAACTCAACCGCTGTCGTCCTGATAATGTTCATGGGCTTCCCTCTTTCAAAGTCTACGGCGCTGCTGTCGGCCGCATTCGGTATGCGTGTAACAAGTTTAAGCTCTCATCGCCTCACAGTACGAATGCGTCACGACTTTCTGGTTGAAAAACCGATGCTACTGCGCGTCAGCAACCAGAGCTGTGGACAAATAACGGTCGCCAGCGTCTGGGAAAATCACCACGATGGTCTTTCCCGCAGCCTGTGGCAGTTCTGCTATTTCAGCCGCCGCCGCCATTGCTGCTCCAGTCGAAATCCCCACAAATAGTCCCTCGCCGCTGGCAAGCCGTCGCGCCCATTCGATTGCGGTATTCGATTCCACAGCCCGAACTTCGTCAACGACACTGCGATCAAGAACATCGGGTACGAAGTTGGCTCCGATGCCTTGAATCAGATGCGACCCTGTCGCTCCTTGGGTCAGCAACGGTGATTCCGCTGGTTCAACTCCGACGATTTTCACGTTGGGTTTGCGGGCTTTGAGTACCTGTCCGATGCCGGTGATAGTTCCACCGGTACCAATCCCTGCCACCAGATAGTCCACGCCGCCGTCGGTGTCGAACCAAATTTCCTCCGCAGTAGTTTTGCGATGTGCAGCCGGATTGGCCGGATTGGCGAATTGGCTGGCAAAGATAGCATTCTCAGTATTAGCGGCGAGTTCTCGTGCCGCCACGACCGCGCCGTCCATGCCCAATGCGGCCTCGGTGAGAATCAATTCGGCTCCTAACGCACGCAGCAAGGAACGTCGTTCTGCACTCATATTTTCTGGCATCGTCAGCACAACTCGATAGCCGCGTGCGGCACCGACCCAGGCAAGCGCGATTCCGGTGTTTCCCGAAGTCGCTTCAACTATGACCCCGCCCGGAGCCAAAACTCCTGCGGCTTCGGCTGCATCCACGATTTCCACCCCAACCCGATCTTTGATCGAACCCGCAGGGTTGTAGAACTCCAACTTGGCCAAAATCAGCGCCCTGGAGTTGGGGCAGACATTGTTGATTCGCACCAGCGGAGTTCGCCCTACAAGCTTTGTGGCATCCGCAAAATATTTCATCGCCTTCCTCAGCCTCGGGTCTTCGTCAATGCCTGGTCAAGATCAGCGATGATATCGTCGATGTATTCGATCCCAATGCTCAACCGAACAGCTTCAGGGGTAACTCCGGCTTCTGTTAGCTCCGCGTCAGACAGTTGAGAATGTGTCGTCGTAGCTGGATGAATCGCCAGCGACTTCGTATCACCGATATTGGCGACGTGGGAGAGCAGTTCCAATGAATCTATGAAAGTTGCACCGGCGGCGCGCCCCGCCTTTAGGCCAAAACTCATGATTCCACCGTAACCACGTCCGGTGAGAACTCGGTCTGCAACGACCTTGTAAGGTGAAGAATCCAAACCCGAATAGTTGACCCAGGCGACGCCTGGATGGGATTCCAGATGCTGCGCTACAGCTAATGCGTTAGTGCAGTGACGTTCGATTCGTACTGGCAGGCTCTCCAAACCTTGGAGCAGGAGCCAGGAGTTCCAGGGCGCTAAAATCGCGCCAGTGTTGCGCAGTAGTACGGTTCGAGCTCGCGTGATGTAGGCTGCGGCACCTGCCAAGTCAGTCCAGACTGTGCCGTGATAGGCGCTATCTGGCTTGGTCAAGGCCGGAAATCGCTCCGAGTTGGCAGCCCAGTCGAAGCGCCCCGAATCTACGACCACTCCACCCATCGTCGTACCCGTTCCGCCAATGTATTTTGTGGCTGCATGCACTGAAACGTCCGCACCATGGTCGAATACCTGAGCCAGCAAGGGCGTAGGCACCGTGTTATCTACGATCAGTGGCAGGCCGAGTTCATGTGCGGCCGCGCTCCAGGCATCCAAATCGATGACGTTCGCTGCCGGATTGCCGATGGATTCGCCAAAGACGAGCTTGGTCTTGGAGTCTACGTGGCGAGCCAGATCATCCGGCTTTGTGGCATCGATAAAGCGAGCTTGGATGCCGTATTGGGCTAAGGTGTGGGCGAATAGGGCGTACGTCCCGCCGTAGAGGGTGGAAAGCGCCACGATGTTGTCGCCGGCACCGGTCAGATTGAGGATGGCATAGGTGACGGCAGCGGCTCCCGATGCCGTGGCTAAAGCGCCTACCCCACCTTCAAGCGCGGTCATGCGAGCCTCGAAGATGTCGGTCGTGGGGTTTGAGAGTCGGCTGTAGATGTTGCCGGAAGTGCGCAGGGCAAATAGGTCTACAGCATGTTGAGTATCGTTGAAAGTGTAGGCAGCCGTTTGATAGATGGGTACTGCCCGTGAATTGGTTGCGGTATCGGCTTCCTCTTGCCCAGCGTGAATCGCAATAGTGTCCAGATGGTAGGTCATGATGTTCCTTGTCGAATCGGTCTAATAAACAATATCTCTTGGGAGAACCAGGCAGTGGCAGTTACGAATTTCAACTGTTCGTAAATCAGTCAATAGCGCGCTAATAGCTATCTGAGCTTTGCAACCACTACCCTCAGCGCATTCGCAAACACATCAAGGTCACGCCACAGCGGGCGAAGCAAAGACAATCTTGATGCGACATGGGAAGCAATATATCACAGCTAACGCCGCTAACTATCCGCCCGAGTTGTAAGTGGGGACGAATCAGCTGGCAGGTTGCGGTTGGTTGTCTGCTAAGTATTCATCCCAGATTGCTAGCTTTTCTTTGATGAGCGCGGGTATGTCCAGATTGTATGGGCAACGCTGTACGCAATCGCCGCATTCGATACAGTTGCGTGCGTTTTCCAGGTTTGCGCCAGCGATCCGCATAACACCAATGTAGGGCGCGCGCTTGATGAGGCTATCAATCGTCAGCACGCCGGAAATCTTTATGTCTTGTTGACATGGTTGACAGTAGTCGCAACGGTGACACCAAACACTGCCTAACTCGGCTCGCTTTGCTTCGATGGCCGCCATTTCGGCGGCAGACAAGGGCTGGCCAGACTCGTAAATGCGGACGATTTCTTCCATTTCTGACATGCTCATCACGCCAGGGTCAGGCACGATTGAGTCAAATTGCATGAGGTATTTCATCGACAGATTTGCATCGTCGAGCAGGCCACCGCCGAAGGGCTTCATAGCAATGAATCCCATGTCCAGTTCTTGAGCAAGCGGAATTGCTTCGTTTGCGGCTTCAACGTCCACGTAGTTGAAAGGAAGCTGTACCGAGTAGAAGTTTTGCTCCCGCATGATCTTTTTTGCCAAAGCAACGCTGTGGCTGGTGAAACCTGGAAAGCGTAGCTTGCCCGCACTGACCGCTTCCAGCATTCCCTCATACGCTCCGCCTTCGGCCATGATCGCGTCATATTTCTCAACCGTGGAAACAGCATGATGCTGATACAGGTCGAGATAGTCCGTCCCGAGCCGCTTAAGTGACAGGTCTAGGTGCTCCAAGAGAGTTTTCTTGTCGGTAGCATGTGATTTTGATGCGATGACAAGGTTCTCTCTGGGAATGTCTTTGATGGCAGCCCCGATTTTTTCCTCACTATCGGTATAGCCGTTAGCCGTGTCGAGGAAATTAATTCCCAGGTCAACCGCACCGCGTACCACCGCTACTGCGTCTGGAATGCTCAACCGCTGGATGGGTAGGCATCCCATTCCGACTTTGCTGACCATGAGTTCTGTTTTTCCAAAACGTACCTTGTCCATAGCCGCTCTCTCTCATTCGTCTTGCAGTTATTAACTCACGTCCAATGATAGGGTCTTTGAGACTAGGAGAATGGAGTTCTTATGCATTTCCAGAGGTTTGAAAAACTTGGTGTTGAGCTGTCGCTGCTCGGTTTTGGTTGCATGCGTTTCCCAACCAAAGACAAACAAATCGAACGCGAAGAAGCCACAGCTATGTTGGAGTATGCCTACGAGCATGGGGTCAACTATTTTGACACGGCTTGGGGATACCACAGGCAAGAATCACAGAGTTTTTTGGGGGATGTGATGAGCGCCTATCCACGTGACAGTTTCTACCTCGCCACTAAAATGCCAGTCTGGTTGTGTAATCAACCCTCCGACTATGATGAGCTTTTTGCCGAACAGCAGTCACGCTGTCGGACTGACTATTTTGACTTCTATCTGATGCACGCACTGAACCAGGATCGTTTTTCCCAGATACAAGAACAGCGTGGTTTGGAATGGCTCGCTGAACTGAAAAAGTCTGGCAAGGCAACTCACGTCGGGTTCTCTTTCCATGGTGAAAATGAAGTGTTTCCGCAGATTCTTGACAGTTTTGACTGGGACTTTGTGCAAATCCAACACAACTACTTCGATAATGTTCATCTTAACTCTGGCGTGTTGCACCGCGAACTCACGCAGCGCGGCATCCCCGCGGTCATCATGGAACCGGTTCGCGGTGGCCTGCTCGCCACTGTTCCCGAAACTATCGCTAGCATCTTGAAAGCTGCGGCACCGGATCGCTCAATGGCGGCCTGGGCGTTGCAATGGGTGGGGGCGCAACCTAACATCATGGTGACATTGTCTGGCATGTCCACTCTCGAACAGGTCAAAGAGAACGTCGCGGTATTCTCGCAAGAAAATTTCAAACTCACCGATGCTGAGGAAGCAGCGGTGACGCAGGCTGTAGCACAGTTACTTTCCTACGAAATGGTGGACTGCACGGCTTGTCGCTACTGTATGCCTTGCCCCGAAGGGGTGAACATTCCTGGCATGTTCGCGATGTATAACCGCTACCAAATGTTCAAGAATGCTGCATTAGCCGTCGGCGAGTATTTCGGGCCTTTCCTTGATCGGAGCACTCGCGCTGACGTTTGCACGTCCTGTGGTACCTGTTTGAGTGAATGTCCGCAAAGTATTGAAATCCCGCAGCGTCTGGCTGAATTACACGAGACCATGTCTTCGCTGCGTGGTGCCTAGCGGTTTTCTGTCGTGCTGTTTGCGATGATTAAATCGTGGCATTCATGCCCTACGCTTACTTTTCTGCGTCCCTCTTTTTTTGTCCTTGCGCGTACTCCCTTTTCTTGTCTTCCTGCGTGTCAATCGCAGGATCCATAAAACAAGTAGTAGTAATGTCAATAACGTTCCGTTCAGGTTTATGGGTGTCATTGGGCGTACTGCGACGGATGACCTAACTGGACTTTGTTTGGTGTGTTAGTAGGTTTTTGCAAGTGAGTGAAACTGTTGCTGACCTTGGACCGTTCTACCACGGCACCAAGGCTGTGCTGCAAGTTGGTGACCTATTAGAACCTGGGCGTAGCTCGAATTTCGGAACCGGACGGCAGGCCAACTTCGTCTATTTGACAGCAACGCTGGATGCCGCGATCTGGGGAGCCGAACTAGCTATCGGCAATGAGCCAGGCCGGGTTTACGTGGTTGAGCCAACCGGCACTATTGAAGACGACCCGAATCTGACTAACCAGCGTTATGAAGGCAATCCGACTCGTTCCTACCGCACCCGAGCGCCAGTCGTTGTCGTTGGCGAAGTGGCTGACTGGGAGCCGCATCCGCCGGATGTCGTGCAAGCGATGCTGGATAATCTGGAGCGTCTAAAAGCACAAGGCATCGAAGCTATCAACGAATAGGTGCCTGCGATGGGTGCAGGAGATTCTTTGCGGTGCTCATTCAGAGTTTTGATTAACCCAGCTGGCCTGATTGTGCCAGAAAACCTAACCTGGACTAACCTTTGACCTTGTGATTGATTCGACCCATTGGCTTCTCACCCTGAGTTGCCCTGATTGCCCTGGTATCGTCCATCGGGTCACCGGAGCGATTTTGGAGGCTGCGGGCAATATCACCGAATTGCAGCAATTCTCGTCGCTGGAAACTGGGCGCTTCTTTATGCGGGTGCAAGTTCAGTCTGGTTTTGATCGTTCGGTTTTTGAACAAGCGGTCGCTCCCATAGCTGCGGATTTACAAGCACAATGGATGCTTGATTATGTCGGACGTAAACGGCGCACTCTGGTGCTGGTTTCCAAGTTGGGCCATTGTCTGAATGATCTGCTGTTTCGGCAGCATTCGGGTCAGTTGCCAATCACAATTCCGCTAATTTTGTCCAACCATCCGGACATGGAAGAACTCGCGTCGTTCTATTCCATAGATTTTGAACACCATTTCGTGAACTCCGAAACTAAGCCAGATATGGAAAGACGTATCTTGGATGCAGTCGCCGAATATGACATCGAATTGGTGGTGCTCGCCCGCTATATGCAGATTTTAACCCCAGAACTTTGCTTGGCGTTGGAGAACAAAGCGATCAACATCCACCATTCATTTTTGCCTGGCTTCAAAGGAGCCGACCCCTACCGGCAAGCCCACCAACGCGGAGTTAAATTGATCGGCGCTACTGCGCACTTTGTTACCAGCGCCTTAGATGAAGGCCCGATCATCGAACAGAATGTTGGTCGGGTCAATCACACGATGGAGATTGGGCAACTGCTGGACATCGGGCAGGAGCTAGAGTCACGCACTTTGACTGAGGCGGTAAAACTATTTGCTGAACATCGCATCATTGTGGACGGGGCGCGTACCGTCATTTTCCATTAAATACTGCGGGTCAGCCGTCGAGTATTGCCTTTAGTCCGGCTCGAAGTTTTTGCATATTCACCGCGAAATCATCTTCGCTTGGCAGCAGTGAGATGACGAGCACACCAACTTCGGGAAGGTCGTAGAACCAGCCTGGATGACAGTACAGTCCACACTGGCGCTTCAAAGCGATGCTCAGTTCGGTGTCAGGCAACAGTGGCGGAACATCC
>WRJP01000063.1 GCA_009778535.1 Propionibacteriaceae bacterium
AGCCAGAAACTGCGGCAGCCAAACCTGCACGGACACGAACCCGCAAACCCGCCGCACCCAAGGCAGCGATACCTGCCACAGATAGTAGCGACGATGCGGTGGTCGCGCAGCCAGCACGCGTAGGTGCGGTTGTTACCGATGAATCCCAAGCTGAAGCTGAACTGACCGTTTCTGAGTTTCTCACTGATGCCAACTTGGACATCAAATACACCCGTGACGGCGACGATGTTTTGGTTACGTTAGGGAAGCGTTCACTTGATGATGTGGATGATTCTGATTTTGAACCGCTAGAAGAAGCAAAGGTTGAAGCAGAACTATCTGAGGACAAAGGATTCAGTCTTTCTGACACTGACGATGCCGATGAACCTGAACAGCAGGTGATGGCCGCCGGAGCCACGGCTGATCCGGTTAAGGATTATTTAAAGCAGATCGGAAAAGTTGCGCTGCTCAACGCCGAGCAGGAGGTTACGCTGGCCAAGCGTATTGAGGCCGGATTGTTTGCTGAGGAGACTTTGCACTCACCTGAGATAACTCCAGAAAGCATCGAGGATTTGGAGTGGATTCGGGACGACGGACGCAAAGCAAAGAACCATCTGCTCGAAGCGAATCTGCGTCTGGTCGTGTCGCTGGCAAAGCGCTATACCGGACGTGGGATGCTGTTTCTGGATTTGATTCAAGAGGGCAATCTTGGCCTAATTCGGGCGGTGGAGAAGTTTGATTACGCAAAGGGTTATAAGTTCTCAACCTATGCGACTTGGTGGATAAAGCAGGCAATCACTCGCGCAATGGCTGACCAAGCCCGCACTATTCGCATTCCGGTTCACATGGTTGAGGTTATCAACAAGTTGGCTCGGGTGCAGCGTCAGATGCTGCAAGATTTAGGACGCGAGCCTACGCCAGAAGAGTTGGCTAAAGAGCTGGATATGACTCCGGAAAAGGTCATCGAGGTTCAGAAATACGGGCGGGAACCGATTTCTCTGCACACACCGTTAGGTGAGGACGGCGATTCAGAATTCGGTGATCTGATCGAGGATTCCGAAGCGGTAGTTCCTGCTGAAGCAGTGAATTTCAGTTTGTTGCAGGAACAACTCCACGATGTTTTGGATACGCTGAGCGACCGTGAAGCTGGCGTGGTCTCAATGCGCTTCGGCTTGACTGATGGCCAACCCAAAACTCTCGACGAGATCGGGAAGGTCTACGGAGTAACAAGAGAGCGAATCCGGCAGATTGAGTCCAAGACGATGAGCAAGCTGCGGCATCCATCTCGTTCACAGGTGCTGCGCGACTATCTGGACTGAGATCAGTCGGTAGGTAACACGAATCCGTAAGTTTTCGACAGGAAGTCTAGGCACAGGCGTGCAGTTTCGATGATGCTTTCGGCCTTCCTAAAACCGTGACCTTCGCCTTCAAATACTTTCATGGTGACTGGCAATCCAAGTGTTTGCGCAGCTTCGGCAATCGCATACGCCTGCTGTGGCGGTACCACCAGGTCGTCGGCTCCTTGCAGCAGCAGCAGCGGACAGTTGAGTTTGTCTAGGTGATAGATCGGAGAACGCTCCAAATAGACCTGCCGCTGGGCAGGGTAGGGAGCAATCAAACCGTCGAGGTAGCGACTTTCAAATTTGTGGGTGTCGGTGGTCATGGCTTCCAGATCGCCGACACCATAAATGCTTATCCCAGCACTGAATAGGGTCGAGGTGGTTAAGGCTCGCAGCGTGGTGTATCCGCCTGCTGAGCCACCGCGGATTGAGATTTTTGCTGGGTCAGCTAGACCAGCGTTAACTAGAGCTTTCGCTGCATCAACACAATCTTGCACATCAGCAATGCCCCAATTCCCATGCAAACGCTCGCGATATTGTTTGCCGAAACCGGTTGAGCCGGAATAGTTCACGTCCAGAATTCCGATTCCTCTGCTCGTCCAATATTGAATATCCAACCTAAATTTCGGGCTGGAGTAGGACGTTGGGCCGCCATGACTCCAAACTTGTACTGGTGGTAATTCACCTGCCGGTGCTTGAAAATCGGGATTTATGGGCGGGTAGTACCAAGCGTACGTTTCCTGGTTTGCGCCATCCCAAACTAGCGGCTGGGCGATGGAAATGTGTTCATTTGTGAACTGGGACGACTGAGCAGATTGCACACTATCGCTTTCAATTACCGTCAGGGCTGGAGCGTCCCTGTGCCAGTCCAGCACCACTAATTCGCTAGCACGATCTGCGTAGCCAAACATTGCGGTTGTTTGAACACCATGTCCAAAGATTCGGATGGAATTTGCTGCTGTCTCAATCGCAACGAGAGAGGCATTTTCGCCCTGATTATTATCGCATTTGAGCACTCCGAGTTTGGAAATGCCTGCATCCAGCCAGGAACATCCGATGCGGTCATCGTCAAGAATTGAATATGGGGCTGGGTCAGGTGTCCACATCGGGTCAGCGAAGTCATATGGTTCGTTGTGCAACGCGGTCACTGCCGGAGCTTTGGAAGTCAGCTCGCAGCGATAGAAATTCCAATACCCGCTCAGGTCGCTGAGGTAGATCAGCGACCCGCTAGGTGTCCAAGCCGGATAGACCGCTGCTTGTGCGGTTTGTGAAGAAACTTGATAACTGGCTTGTGGCGCTCCAAAGGGTGCTGCCATGATGCGAGTCTCATCCCAGGGCATATTGGGGTGATTCCATTCCATCCAGGCCAACATTCCCTGCGAACTCAGGACTGGGTAGGCATAAAAATCTGCGCCTTGTACCAGCGTCACTAGCTGACCAGACTCAGTATGTGCGGCAAATATAGTGTTTCTTGCTTCTCCGGTGCCACGATGATCTTCACATACTCCCAGCAGCAAATTCTGCTCTGGATAGAAACTAAGGCATCCATAGCGAAGGGAGCTGTTTTCCCCGCTGAGCCAAAGACTGTCAACGCCGTCTTTTACGATATGCAGATCACCAGAAGGCCAATCTGAATAGATCACGCTACCGCCGCTCACAGTCCAAGCTCCGCCTCCATATTCATTGATTCCGCTACGAACGTACCGTTTGGGCGTAACCTGTTCGACACCACCTCCTAGCAAACGGCGCCGAAAAATGGAGACTCTCCCAGCTTCTTGGGCGATGGCTTGTCCCCAGTACGCATAACCTTGGTCGATCTGACCATAGCTATGTGCGATACCGTTCGAGTTTCCCACTAAATCTTCAGCACTGATAGGTGAAACCCATGATCCATATGACGCAATCTTCATGCTGCGATTATGGCATGGACAAGCAGGGTTGGGATTACGGGCGGCGGTGCCAGCAGGAAGTGTGCCAGTGCCTTCGCTCAGCGACTGCCGAGTCTGAGCCAATACTGGGGGCGAGAGGCCAAGCTACTAGGTGTGCAGTTTTGGCCGGTATGGGCTGTTGGCATCCCGGACAGAGATACTCTTTCACGGCGTTATCTGAGGCCATATTGCTAACCATCCAACGTCCGTCGCTCTTTCTTTGCACCCCAGCAAAGCGATCAATTATCGGCCGCGCAGGCCGCAGATGTTTTGAAGGACGTTTTGCCACGACGGCGATCTTACTATCTTGCTTGTCATCACCAGTAACTGGTCGATGTGCTTTACCCTTCATAGCCGGAGAGTAACGCCCAGAAGGGGTAGCATAGCGGGGTGCGAGTATTGATAGCCGAGTGTCAGGTGGATTATGCTGGACGACTCGCTGCGCATCTGCCGTTTGCAAAGCGGCTGATCATGGTGAAATCTGATGGGTCAGTCTCGATACATGCAGATGATCGAGCCTACAAACCGCTTAATTGGATGAGCGCACCTTGCGTATTAAAAGTACTTGAAAGCGCTCCTGATGCTATAAACCAGGTGTGGGAAGTATCAAACTCCAGCGGCGACACCCTCCGAATCACGCTGGGAGAAATCGATTTTGACCAGACGTTCAACTTAGGCCAAGACCCCGGGCTGCGCAAGGACGGCGTCGAAGCTCATCTGCAAGCCTTGTTGGGGGAAAATCCGGAGGTTTTCGGCGAGGGCTGGAAGCTAGTGCAGCGTGAATACCTGACTCCAATCGGTCCGGTTGACCTGCTATTTCGCGATAACGTCGAGCGATATGTCGCGGTTGAGGTTAAGCGACGTGGCGAGATAGATGGCGTGGAGCAACTGTCGCGCTATCTCGAAATGATGAATGCCGACCCACTCCTTGCCCCGGTGCGGGGCGTGTTTGCCGCGCAAGTTATCAAACCGCAAGCAAAGACCTTGGCTGCCGTACGAGGTATCGAATGCGTGAGTGTTGACTACGACGCGCTGCGCGGAATCGACAATGCCGAAGATCGGCTTTTCTGAGCCGGGTTATCTGCGATTCAAGTGGGGCAGCAGCACTTCACGGTAGAGCAAAACCAAGGCTGCCATGAGTGGAACGCCGAGGATCGCACCTATGATGCTTCCAGTCAAGTAACCGCCGGAGGCTACTGCCAAGATGACGGCCACCCCAGGTACCTGCACCGACTTGGAATAGACCTTCGGCGCGATGAAATAGGCGTCAAATTGTTGATATGCGAACAATAAAACCAGACATAAAATCCCTGTTATTGGGGAATATGTGAACCCGAAACCGGCAATCGCCAGAATCGCTATCGTCGATCCGACTAGCGGAATGAAGTACAGAATCATCAACATGGCTGCCAGTGCCAGCGCGTATCTGTTGAACCCTTCGGGAATACCAATAATCGAGAGCACGATTAAGGTGTAGAGGGCAGCCATAGTAGCTACAAAGAACAGTCCGGAAACGTAAACGCCGACTTTCTTGAAGATTTCGTTTACTAGGTATTTGGCTCTGGGGCGTCTGGACGCGGGAGCCAGCGAATAGAAAAGTTCCTTGATGGCGGGCATGCTCGCCAAGAAGTAAATCGTGACGACAACAGTCAAAACTGTAGATACTAATGCGTTAGTAATGAACCAGGCAGTGCCTGCGACGCTGCCGAACAACCAGGTTACCAATTCACCCGAGGTGAGGAACATCAGAAAGCGACTAGAAATCTCGAACTGCTCGTCAATGAGTGCAATCTGCTCATTCTGACGTAAATTATCAATTATTGTCGGGATTTGACCTGAGAGTGAGGTTGCTTGCTCAATCAACATCGGAATGACCGCCCAGAATGCCAACCCCACTACTACTAGCACTAGTAGCGCAACTAACACTACGCAGATTCCGCGTCGGATACCGCGATGATGCAGCCAGGACACCGCTTGGTCTAGGCCGAGGGCGACCATCATGGCAAGCAAGATCAATGTGATTACGCCGCTCAGTTGGGTCAACCCAATAGATAATCCATACGCAGTAAGTCCACCGGCAGTTGCGAAGAAACCTAGGTGGAAGGGATTACGCAGCAGCAACGAGGTGGCACTTGGACTACTGATTGGGCCTGTGTCGATGTCAGGGGGAGTTGGTTGGGTGACTCGCTTCCAGCGCTTTAGCCAGTTGCGCGGCACTCCATCAGGGTCAGTCAACTCGGATGGAGTCTGGGATTGCCGCACAGTTGGTTGTGCCGGAACTGGAGGTGGTGCAATGGGCTGAAAAGTGCCGGATCTGGGAAACGGCGGGTTTGGTTCAGACACATCCACTCCTGTCATATTTGTCACCCATTAGCTTGCCATGTTTAGGCAAGAGCACAAGTCGCACGCACTGAAACTAGCAAACCAGTTGCAGGCGAGTCCTGGTGCTGTCAGAACTAGTGACCTTCGGTCTTTTCGACGATCTCTAGGAGAATTCCGCCGGTTGACTTCGGATGCGCAAAGTTAATCTTTGAGCCAGCTGTGCCGATCTTCGGTGCGTCATAGAGCAACTTGACTCCACGTTCGGTCAGGATTTGCGATACCTTCTCAATGTCGGCGACTCGGTAGCAAACTTGCTGAACGCCGCCGCGTCCGCCATTGTTTTCCAGCCACTTAGCTATCGTGCTCTCGGGATTTAACGGGGCAAGGAGTTGAAGCTGGGCATTTTCGGGCAATTGATCGCCAGTGCCCAGCATTGCTTCTTCTACACCTTGTTCGACGTTGGTTTCGCGGTGGAGCAGTTTCCATCCGAACACCTGAGTGTGCAGCGTAATGGCTTCGTCGAGGTTGGGGACGGCATAGCCGACATGGTCGAGGCAGATAAACAGATCGTCGTTATTCATGTTGCATACTTTAGCTGTTTTCTGTTAGAAGCGTTCAGCTAAGTACCGAGTCAACTAACTCTTTCGCCTGCGCTTGTACCTGGTTTAGGTGTTCTGACCCTTTGAGTGACTCCGCATAGATCTTGTAAACATTTTCGGTACCAGAGGGACGAGCCGCGAACCATGCAGAAGCTGTCACCACTTTCAACCCTCCGATCGCTGCCTGATTGCCAGGGGCTTTCGTCAACTTTGCGATGATCGGCTCACCGGCCAAATGCGAGACCTGGACAGCTTCGGGGTTTAGTTGTGCGAGTTTTGCTTTTTGCTCCCTGCTTGCCGGAGCATCTATGCGGGCATAGCAGGACTTCCCGAATTTGGCTTCCAGCTTTGCGTAATGCTGACTCGGTGTTTCGCCAGTAACCGCCAAAATCTCGCTGGCTAGTAATGCCAGCAAGATGCCGTCCTTGTCTGTCGTCCATGTTGAGCCGTCTTTGGCAAGGAAGGATGCGCCTGCTGATTCTTCGCCTCCGAAACCGACTGACCCGTCACTCAAACCAGGCACGAACCATTTGAAGCCCACCGGAACTTCTAGCAGTTCACGCCCCTGGTCTTTTGCGACCATATCAATTATTGAGCTGGAGACTAAGGTCTTTCCAATGGCGCTATGGCTTGGCCAGTTGGGGCGGTGGGTGAAAAGGTATTCGATGGCGACTGCTAGGTACGCGTTTGGATTCATCAATCCAGCATCTGGTGTGACGATGCCGTGCCGGTCAGAGTCTGCGTCGTTGCCAGTCACTATGTCATAGTCGCTGCGATTGGTTACCAACGCCGCCATCGTATATGGGGATGAGCAGTCCATCCTGATTTTTCCGTCCCAGTCAAGGGTCATGAAACTCCACTTCGGGTCGACTTTCGGATTTATCACCGTCAAGTCGAGATTGAAGTGTTCGGCTAGGTATGCCCAATACTGGACTGAGGCTCCGCCGAGCGGGTCAGCTCCTATCTTTACGCCAGCGTTTTTTATGGCTTCGATGTCGATTGCGTGGGTAAGGTCATGACAGTAGGCTCCTAAGTAATCCACACGGTTTACCCGAGCGCCAGCTTGGGCGTACCCCATTCGCTGGATTTCGCCAGGTTTACGCAGCAGTTCATTTGCTCTTGCAGCGATAACCTTTGTGGCATCGGTGTCTGCGGGGCCACCGTGCGGGGGATTGTATTTGAAACCACCATCACGCGGGGGATTATGCGAGGGGGTTACGACTATCCCGTCAGCTTGTACCCCTTGGTGAGTGTTGTTGTAGCTGATGATCGCACGCGACACAGCCGGAGTTGGCGTGAAATCGGTAGCGTTCTCAGCGCATACTTCTACATCATTGGCTACCAAGACTTCGATAGCTGTTTTCCAGGCTGGGTCAGACAGGCCGTGGGTGTCTTTTCCAATGAAGATCGGGCCATTTATACCAAGACTTCGGCGATACTCCACAATGGCCTGTGTGGTAGCTGCAATGTGCGCATCGTTAAAAGCTGAATCAAATGCGGAACCGCGGTGCCCTGAAGTGCCAAAAACCACCTGTTGATCGGGATTTTCTGGGTCTGGAGTCAAGTCATAGTAGGCCGAAATCAGTGCGTCTACATCTATTAGGTCTTCTTGTAAGGCAACCTGGCCTGCGCGTTCATGTACCATGAGCCAATCTTGCCTCAATTCATTGCAGATTGCACTCTGAAATTTCGTGACTATTTAGTGAAATTGCCGCGTAGGCTTGATCGTCATAGGTCAGGGAGAGCCGTGGCGCAATGTGTCTGTCTGCTAAAATTCGACAGTTATGGAAGCTGTGCCAAAAGATGATTTCGTAAATCTCGAAAGTGAAGTACTGCTAGAAGCTACTTCGAGTACCGAAGCTGAACTACCTTTTATAGGCAAAGAAATAGTTACCGCTTACCAGGCGATATTACGCACAAATCCTATCGAACTGACCAATGAACAACAGCTAGAGCAGGCGCGTATCGAGGCAGCTGTGCGCGAGGCGGAACATGCAAGTCAAGTCGGTGACGAGCAACGCGGCTCTATAGACCAGCAAGCTACTGGTGAGATCATAGTGGCAGCCGCCGTATTGTTCCGTGAACGATTTCGCGCTCTTGCTAAGACGGAGGAAGACGAAGACACGCGTGACCTGCTACTCGAAATCCCCAAACTCATGGGCGAATACCTGCAAAGCGTCACGCAACATGAATCTGCTCTCGTTACGGCGAATCTGTTAAGTAGTGACGTTGACACTTATCAACAGCGCATCTCAAACTATGATCGCTCCAGGCGGGGCAAACACCAAGCACTCATGACTCGCATCAACATGGCGGTAAGGTCAGCTCGCGGCCATGGTATTGAACCGCTGATCTACCGCGAAGTTTCTAAAGATGTTGGCACCGCTGACCGCTATACCATTGCGGAATACTCCAGAAACGTGCTCAGTCTGTATAGCTGATCGAATCCGGGTCAGAAAAGAGCAGTCATAAGGTCGCGGCGAGCTTTTGCTACCGCCGCATTGCCAGGGGCGAGCGTTTCAAACAGGTCAAGTAGCCGTAGCCGAATCCGCTCTTTGTCACCGCTTGCAGCGGACTTGATGGTGGTTATCAAGCGGGTGAAAGCCTCAGTGTGCTTCCCGCCAGCCAATTCAATGTCGGCGGCTGCTAATTGGAGGTCAATATCGGTGGGGGAGGCAGCAGCTTTAACGAGCGTGTCCATGGCATCAACAGTGCTGATACGTTGCAGCAACCCAGCTTGAGCCTTTCCGGCTTTTGCCTCGGTGTCTGCTGGATTTGCAGCCAAAAGCTTCTCGAATTCGGCAACGGCAGCTGCATAGTCACCCTTTTCTAGGGCGGCATCGGCCGGAGCAAACCGCGGGTCAGGTTCGGCGCTTTCATCAATGAATGTTGGCTCAGCAATCTGGCTCACTCCCGCGCTTGCTGCGGCTTGGAGTACCTGGTCGAGAACGGCTTGGATTTCAGCCTTGGGGTTGGTGCCTTGAAACAGTGGCAAGAGTTGACCCGCTATCACCGCCAAGACTGTAGGAACTGCCTGCACTCCAAACGTTGCGGCGACTTTTCCCGCTGCGTCAACGTTCACGCGCGCCAGCAAATACCGCCCGCCAGCAGCGTTGGCCAACTCAATTAGCTCATCGCTCATCACCTGCGCGTTTGCGCGAGGAGAGTACATTTCGATGATGACCGGATGTTTAACCGAGAGTTGCATCGTTGCCTCGAAGTTGGCCTCATCAACTTCTAAAACATAACTTGCTCCAGGGGGAGGCGGAGCTGTTTTTGCTGCGGCAGCAATACCGGACAAGTCCACGGCACGCGACATGTTGAAAGCAGGCATCACTCAAATCCTAACTTTGGAGGTTAAACACCAGGTTGGTACTCAAAATACACAGCCCCAAGCGGCGGCAGCACCACACTAGCATGAGCTGGGAACCCGTCCCATTCACCAGCTTCTGCAACTATCTGGCCAAGATTTCCGTATAAGCCGCTGCCGTCATAGGCAGTCGAGTCGGTGTTAAGGATTTCCTTCCATTTCTCCATTCTATTAGAAACAAAGCCAACTCGAAAAGCTTACATGGCAGGTACTGGAATTTCATGCGTGCTTTAATTTCCTTGGCTTTATCACTTTCACTTCCATTCAAAATGAAGAGCCGGAACCGGTTCGCATTAGTCCGTATCAGAACCAGTAGCCTACTGAATA
>WRJP01000064.1 GCA_009778535.1 Propionibacteriaceae bacterium
GAAGGCAAGATGCTGGCGGAATCAGCTTCAGAAAAGCCAACCATCGCAGTGACTGAGATTGGTAGCGATTCAGCAGTAGTGCCGGTCGCACTCGTGCCTGCGGGCGCGCGTCGTCAGCCTACTAGAACGACTCGGAGCGGACGAAAGCAGAGCTGAGATGTCGAATCAGTCTTGCTTGCGGGGGTGCATTCACGAATGGCTCGACTGAAACTTCGGCTTCCAAGCTCCGATAAACCTTGGCGAGGCCAAGCGCAGGTTATGCTGCCGTCTCGAACTGCTTCGGCTACTGGCGAGTTGGTGCGACGATTGCTTGTGGCCGTTTTTCTGCTGCTGCTGATTACTCTCGTCGTCTACATTGATCGTGATTCTTACCGCGATCTGACTACAAATAATCCGATTTCGCTAGTTGATGCGATTTACTACGCCACTGTGACGATGACGACCACCGGATATGGTGACATCGTTCCGGTAAGCGAGCACGCGCGGATGATAAATATACTCATCGTCACTCCGGTCAGAGTGGCATTCTTGATCCTGCTAGTTGGTACCACTGTTGAAGTGTTGGCCAATGAAGGGAGGAGGGCTTTAATGGATGCGCAATGGCGAAAAGCGTTGCGACAGCACACCATCATCATCGGCTTCGGAACGATGGGACAATCTGTTGCTGCGACGTTGATTGGCAATGGTGTGCCTGCTGACAAGATTGTGGTGATCGACAAGAGTCAACAGGCTGCTGCTGCGGCAAATAGGTTGAATCTGGCTTCGTTCGTTGGAGATGCGACATCGCGGGAGTTGTTGCATCGAGCTGAATTACCGAAAGCGCGCGAGGTGATAATTACCACTAACTCCGACGACACCACCATTTTGGTAGCACTGACGGTGCGGCAGCTCAATCATTCAGCGCGAATGGTCGCGGCGGTGCGGGATTTAGACAACCGGCCGTTGGTGAAGCAATCTGGAGCTGATGCCATCGTGACATCTTCGGATGCGGTAGGGCGGCTGATGGGACTCTCATCACTCAGTCCCCATTTGGGTAACGTTATCGAAGATTTGCTCAATCCTTACGCTGGTATGGAGATTATTCAGCGAATGGTAACCAAGGATGAGGAAGGGGTTAACCCCAATGACCTCCCCGAAGAACGGGTGCTGGCAATCGTTCGTAATCAGACCCTGCGCCGCTTCTTTGAAGCCGGTTCGGATGCACTCAAACTGGGCGACGAGATAGTCGTCGTCCGCCGCGCCTCCCATATCGCGGGTTGAGTCCGCTTTTCCCGCAGGTTGCCGCCGACCAAAGGTTGGTGTATTGACCTACAGAAATTAAAGGCGACCATCTCGTTTTACTCGGGGTGCTAATGTGTAAATAGATCATTTACCCTATTGGTCGGAACAGGCGGAATGTAGCATGTCGAGGATATTGCGAATGACGTCTGCATTTGTATTCGCAGTGGCAATACTAGCTCTACCCTTGGCAGCCTGTAGTACTGAATCTGAACAGCCTCCTATTCCTAGTGTTGTACCAACTGCACCGGAAACTACCCAGCCTGTGCCTTCAAGTCAGACTTCGCCCGTGAACAGTCACGTGCCGCCGGTAGCACAGATGAACATGCCGACTCCGATTGAATTGCCGTTGGCTGAGTATGTGCAAATCCTTGAGCAAGCGCAACAAGCTATTAATGATGAGTGGTATGAAACGACGAAACCGGTTTTTGACCAGCGTGAAAAGTTGATTGCGGAGTGTATGAAAAAAGCTGGTTTTGAATATCGGGCAGGTACACTTCCTGCGCAAACCAACAGTGAAATATGGGGCGGTTTGACGCTGCAAGTGCCGTGGCTACCTGCTGATAGAGATGATGTAGCTGAGTTTGGGTATGGGTCTTATGTTTTGCGAAACCCAGATGCGGATATTAGTGAGGGGTGGCAGTGGAACGATGAATATGTCGAACGATTGAGTACGAAGGCTCGCCACGAGTATATGTTTGCGCTTTCGGGAAGGGATGGATATGAGCTTTCCAAAACCCCTGGATGTGTGGAGCGAGCAGAAAAAGTAACTGGCTCTGTCGATTCGATATATTCCGCAGACAATTCCTGGTTTGAGACTGCGTATTTGCTGGCTTACTCAATTTTTGGAATTGGAATTGAAGATGAAGGTGCTCCGCCTCGGGCGGGCTCCCTTCAGGCAGCCACCTTCGAGTTGAATCGTGAATGGGCTAGCTGCATAGCGGAAATAGGAGTCGCTACTCCATTCAGGTCGGATTATCTTGAAAGCATTGGCCCTTTCGCCTACTTCACGAGAGCAACCCGGGGCACTGTCGAAGATATGCGGGCTGTGCGTCCTCCCTCCCCAGAGTTCTCTAGGCCGTTGGCGTTGGCCGACTTTGATTGCAGGGTCAAGACTGATTATGTAAACCGTTTTACACAAATCCAGTTTGATTTAGAGCAGCAAATTCTCGACAAGAACCAGGCAGTGTTTGACAAACTGGTTGCCACCTGGGAGCAGAAGCGTAAATGATGATCTTCCCTGAACAGTTTGTAGTTTAAAGTGTTCAGAGATAGTATGACGGTATGAGTAATATGACGGTGTATCCGGAAATGGTGGGAATGAACTCTGCCTACGATTCCGATTGCGCCAAGGCTATGTGGGATTTCGCCAAGTTTGAGGCGAGCCAGGGCAGAATCGTCGAACTTGTTTCGCGTGAACAGACATTTTCGCCTGCTGATGTTGCCAACTTGGTCGGGGTCTCACGCGCTACTGTGCAGCGTAGAATCATGGACGGTACGATCTCAGCCAGCAAGCGCGGCGCGCATTGGCGAGTGTCAGATTCTGAGGTGAGGCGGTATAGCCGCCTAGTTATGCGGCAAACAGCTGAACTGTTGGGCGATGGCTACGACTTCTGAGCGGCGCCTAGTTTTTTTAGATGCCGCTGTACTGGCAGCGCCGGTCACTCGCAGTCTTATCTTGATTAGCCAAGGCCATGTCGCGGCTCGCTATCTGGCAAGGTGGAGCCTAAAAGTAGAGGCAGAGGCCGAGTCGGCGTTAGAAAGTCGGGCTAAAGGTAAAACGCGGAACACGACAACCCTGGCCACGCTGCGTGAGCAGTTCGACTGGGGTAAGGATGTCCTGGTTCGGGATGCGCCAGCTGTTGCAGTTGCAACCGAAGATACCGACCCAAAAGACCGACATGTTATCGCTGCGGCGGCTGGGTCACGGATACGGATTATCGTAACACCGAACGTGAGCGATTTCGGGCACTCGGATTTACGCAGGTTCGGCATCTCCGTGGTTCACCCAGACTTGTTCCTTGCCCAGGAGATGACACCTGCAATGTACCGAGCCACCCTTGAGGAGTGGTCAGCATCTCGCTCTAGCCCGCCGAACACTCCACCAGCAATGCATGAGGCACTTGGCCGCACATTTCCGCGCTTGACGGCTGCGATGACAAGCGAATACCCGAGTGTTACACCCAAGGTGCCCCACGATTTACCTGTCGAAGTTTTTCGGGGCGTTTGCTGTCTGGTTTGTGGGCGTATTCTAACCGACCCAACTTCACTGTCCTTAGGTGTTGGTCAAGAGTGCCGTAAACGGTAAATGCGTTTTTTATTCTTCCACGAAACTATTGATTTAGATTAACCCTAGCTAGTTTGGAGCCCGACTAATATTGCAGTATGTGGCTACTAGATAGCTAGCCGCAGCAAGTGAGGCAGTGATGGGTATTTTCTACAGGGTTGCAATCGGGGGTGCTTTTAGTGCTGACGCTTGCAGGTTGTCAATCGTCGCCGAGCGTGCAACAAACCGATACCTCGTCTTCTTCAAGTACTGTCTCAAGTGTAGCTGTGCCGACCGAGAGTGCGGTGCCGACATCTTCTCTTGGTACTGTCAGTAGTGAAGTCGTAGACACAGTACCGGATTTCCCTTTTGCTGCCTATGTGGGCGTTGTTCGTGCCTACACGACTGAGATAACTGACAACAGTAAGGTTTCAAGTGAGTTACAGGAGCCGCATGTAGCGCAGTGTATGAAAGAGCGGGGCTTCACCTATTCACCACAATTCTTTGAGGATGAATCATCAGATTGGGACATGTTCCCTAACGGTGCAGTTTTGCATTTGCCGACTTTGCTGAATGCAAGGGAGGAGGTAGTGAAAACAGGATACGGTATGTTCACTGCACCAGAACTCAGTTTGCAGACCGAGGCAGAGACAGAAAATTCAAACTATCGAAAGTCTTTGAGTCCAGCTGCACGTGATCAGTACGACCTAGCTCTGCTTGGTTATCTTTCACCGTATGACCCGCCTGATCCGAATATTCCAGAGAGTTGCCGCCAAAAAGCAATGCGAGAGCATCCGTCACCTCCTGTGGAAGAGACGAATAAAGATTTGTATTGGCAACAATATGGCCAGTTGGCTTTAGCTATGGATGAATTGGTTTCCTGGCGTGTTTCAGAAGATTTAAGGGTGGCTGTTTTGAACGCAGAGTGGAACGCCTGCATGTCAAAGCAGAGTTACGACCTCACTTCAGGGAACTTGTATTCGAGAAGTAACGTTAGCCCATGGGCGGCGTACACGCGGGCATTGCGTACTAAGGCCAATGGACAGTTAGGCGAGTCGTGGTTTAACTATCAATTTGAACAGACAACTCCACTGGACGAGCGTTCGCTGCTTGGCACACCACAAGAACTTGAGATCGCGGTTGCTGATTTTGATTGTCGTGAAGAAACTGACTACCTCAACCGGTTTGCGCAAGTGCAGATCGAGTTAGAGCGTACCTTTGTGGAAAAGAACAAAAAACAACTCGACGCGATGTTGGCTTTCGCTGAGCAGTATCCGGCTGACAGGTGACAGAAAACGAAAGAGCATCAGGTGAGTTGTTTGTGGCTGGTAGTAGGGTGGTGACATGCAATCAGTCACCCCGGTAGAATCCGATTCTGCCCATGAGGATGATGCTTTGGTTCGTTCGGGTTTTCGTTCGGTGTTGCGGGTTGGTGTGCCGTTGTGGGTGTTGGCTGGGTTGGCGGTTGTTTGTTTGGGCATTGGTTTTGTTGTTGGTGGTGTGGTGCGTTCTCCTGAGGATGTGGCTGCGGCGTCGCGTCCGCCTGCTGCTGGTTTGATTACGGCACGGGTGGAGGCTCGCCAGATTTCGGCTGTGGTTTCGGGGCGGGCTGATGTGGAGTTTTCCGACCCGGTGGTGGTTGATCCGCCGATTCCGTTGGGTGTGGATGCTGCGATTGTGACTGGTCGAGTACCGCAGGTTGGGGTTGAGGTGTCGGCGGGCATGGTGTTGTTGGAAGTTTCTGGTCGTCCGGTGATTGTGTTGCCTGGGAAGTTTTCGGCGTATCGCTCGTTGGGTGCAGGTTCGGTTGGGCCAGATGTTGCACAGTTACGTAAGGCTTTGAGTGGGTTGGGGTATGCCGCTGGTAATGGTGGTCAGACTTATGATGCGGCGCTTGCGGCGGCGGTCAAGCAGCTTTATAAGGATGCGGGCTATCCAGCTCCAGGGTCACAAAATTTGGACTCTCAGGGGGCGGTCAGTCAAGCCCAGGATGGGCTTTCTGATGCGAAAGATGCCCAGAGCCAGGCTTCTAAGCAGGTAACAAAGGCCAAGAGTGCGGTTTCGGCTGCTGAGAAGAGTGTCACTGCTGCTAAAAAGTTGACTGGTGAGGATGCGGCACAAACGCTTGCGGCGGCGCGTGCCGACCTGGAGCAGGCAAAAGAGGCGTTGGCTGACGCGCAGCAGAGTTTGAAGTTAGCTAAACGTGAAGTGAGCCGGGCACAGACAGCCCTTGATGGGGTGCGTAAGGCGGCTTGGACGCCACTGCCAATGGGTGAAGTCATTTTCGTTTCGGATTTACCGCGGCGGGTCGATGCGGTGAATGTGAAGGTAGGTCAAGACCTTTCAGCATCGCCTGCTACGAATGTTTATGGTCGTGATGAGCCTTCGGGGGCTTTGGTGCTTGCTGGTGCTGAACTTACGGTGAAAGCTAATGTGAGTGCTGCCGAGGGCCAGTTGTTGCAGGTGGGTGGACAGGTGGCGTTGACTGCCCATGATGGTAGCCAGGTTACGGGTGTGATCACCTCTATCTGTGATCAAACAACTGAAAATGTTCCCAATGAAAGTTTCACGTCATGTCAGGTGGGGATTGCGGTTGAATCACTAACGCCAGAAACCCGCGATGGGTTGGTTGGGAATGTTTTGGCGACTTTCCAGGTGGGTCGTTCTGCCCCCGATGGGTTGGTGGTGCCGGTGGCTGCGGTATCGGCTGATTCGTCGCGACAAGCTCGCGTGGAAGTAGTGGTCGGTGAGTTGGTGAGGGGCCAGCCTGCCGCTGCGCAACCTACCCAGATAGTGCTTGTTGAGACCGGATTGTCTGCGCAAGGATATGTGGAAATCGTTTCGGCTACACCGCCGTTGCACGCTGGTGATTTGGTGGTAGTGGGTCAAGGTGTTGCCCCAGCGGGGACACCTACTGTAGAGGCTACACCGTGAGTTCAGCGCCGCCGGTTGCGCAACTGCGTCATGTTGTTCGGGTTTTTGCTGGCACGCCACCGGTTTTAGCTGTCAACGATGTTTCGTTGCGGGTGGAGGCGGGGGATTATTTGGCGATCATGGGGGTTTCTGGTTCGGGTAAATCCACGCTGCTGAACTTGTTGGGACTGTTAGATCGTCCTACTTCTGGTAGTTACGAACTTGGCGGGGTTGATTCGACCACGCTGGGGGAGCGGCAACGCTGCCAGCTACGTGGAACGATGTTGGGGTTTGTGTTCCAATCGTTTCATCTGTTGCCAGATCGTACCGTGTTGGAGAATGTGCTGTTAGGGATGGCGTATTCGGGTGTGGAACGCTCGATGCGGATGCGGCGAGCGCAGCAGGCGCTGGCGCAGGTGTCGATGACCCACCGTGCCGGTTTCCATCCGACCACGCTGTCTGGTGGTGAACGGCAACGGGTGGCCATTGCAAGGGCGTTAGCGGCACGTCCGAAGATTTTGTTAGCTGATGAGCCTACTGGGAATCTCGATCAAAACACTTCCGATGAAATCATGGATGTGATTGGGGAGTTACGTGACCACGGGTTGACTTTGGTAGTGGTAACTCACGACCAGCAGGTTGCTGCTAGAGCTGACCGTATCGTGGCGATGCGTGACGGCCGTATTGATACTGAAGGAGTATTCGCACCAGTTTTGGATGTTCACCATGACTGATCATGTGGTACCTAGACGCGATAGGTTCGGGGCACAGGATGTGCTCACCGAAGCTGTTCGAGGTCTTCCAGGTCGTCCTGGTCGTTTGCTGTTGGCAGTGTTGACGGTCACACTTGGGGTTGGTTCACTGGTGGCTACGTTAGGTTTTGCGCAAACTGGAGCTCATCAGGTGGCGGCACGTTTTGATGCATTCGCTTCTACGCGGCTGGTGGCGGCTCCTGCAAAAAATATCCAAGACGATCATGACCTTGCGGTTATGCCTTGGGACAGTGACGAGCGTGCGCTGCGGCTCAACGGTGTTGTTGCTGCTGGACTAATCTGTGAACTTGATTCCAAAACTATGGTGATTAAAGCTGTGCCGCTGAATGACCCCGAGGCGATACCGCTGGCGCCGCCAGCTGTGGTCGCTGTGACTCCAGGGTTGTTCAGTGTCGTCGATGCCAGTCTGGTTGAGGGAACTTTCATCAATGCGTTCCATCAAGAAAACGCAGAGCTGGTAGCGGTATTGGGTGCCAACGCGGCAACGACGCTAGGAATAACTCGTGTCGATAACCAGCCAGCTATTTTCATTAACAATTTTTCGCTGACCGTTATCGGTATTTTGGACACCGCCAGCTACCATCCAGAACTTCAAGATGCTGTCATCATTCCATTGTCGAGTGCCCGGAACTGGTTTGGGCTTGGCACTGCCGGTCAACTCGATCTTGACATTAGCCTTGGTGCTGGCGATCTGGTGGCTTCACAACTGCCAACTATGTTGAACCCTAACGACCCCAGCGGGTATGCCATCACTAAACCGGTAGCGGCCAGTGTGATACGCAGCCAACTTTCTGGTGATGTTGACGCTTTATTTCTTGGTTTTGGACTGATAGCGCTGGTCATCGGCTCGTTGACCACAGCGGCGATCACCTCGTTGGCGGTCATGGAACGCCGCGGGGAGATCGGACTAAGGCGCGCGTTGGGGGCTACCCGCGGCCAAATCGGAGCCCAATTCCTTACCGAAACTGGCATCATCGGTCTGCTGGGTGGGCTGTTAGGAGCTGCCGGTGGTGTCCTAGTCGTAGTCGGGGTATGCGCCGCCAATTCTTGGACACCCATCCTTGATGTTCGTATCACAGTAGCCGCTACCTTGCTTGGTCTGGTCGCCGGAACCACCGCCGGAGTACTACCGGCCATCAAAGCCGCCCGCACCGAACCTGCCACCACCCTCCAAGCAGGCACCTAGCCCGCCTACGGCAGATCGTAGCTACCCTCCCTCGTCGATACAAAGCCTACGGCTCCACTCAACCGACGCGGAATGCTGTCACATAACGGTCAAACTTCGGGAGAGGCCGGAGGCGCGTGGGGCACGCTGAGAGACTGCATGTTGAAAGGCTTGGTCGCTGCCGATGATTTGAACGCGGGTTTTCGCTCGGGTGATTGCGGTGTAGAGCATTTCACGGTTTAGCAGCACAGAGTCCTGGCTTGGAAGAATCAAGGTTACAGCGTCGAATTGGCTGCCTTGGGCTTTATGCACAGTCAAGGCGTACGCATTTTCAACTTGGTCGAGCAAAAACACTGGCAGCGTACCAATCCGCGGGAAGAAAGCCACTTTAGATTCTGTGGAACTATCCGCTATTACTACGCCAGTGTCGCCATTCCAAAGATCAAGGTCGGGATTATTTTTGGTCACCAACAGCGGTAAACCTAGCTGCCAGTCCGAGTCCAGATCATATTCAAGACCAGCTTTGGCAAGATACAGCTTGATTTCCCGCGACCACCTTTCTACGCCATTGCTTCCACTGCGATTAGCGCAGAGCAGCCGGTGGGAATTCATGGCAGCGATGGCTTGCGAACCTAATCCTTGACGCGCCGCAGTGATCGCTGCAATGCCAGCGGCGGTAACTTGATTGCGCAGATCAGAGGCTTCGGTGTCGGCGAACAGCACGCCGTGAGCTTTCGCCAAATCTAGGCTAGTTAGCGGGTCGCCAGCCAGCACCGCATTAGCCAAATCATCAAGTGACCCGCTAAACCGGTGGTTTTTGTTTAATACGACGACATTTCCGGAAGGTTCCAGCCCAAAATCCGTCAAGCCTTGCGACAAAGCTGGGGTTGAACTCCAAGGATTTTCTGCAATGTCAGCCAACACTGCTCCAGCTTCGACCGGAGCGAGCTGATTGGGGTCGCCGACCAAAACCAAACGCGCATTTGGCCGCATTGCAGACAGCAGGCGAGACATCAGCACTACATTGACCATCGACGCTTCGTCTACCACGATGACATCGTATGGAAGCAGGTTGCTCGCATTGTGAAAGAACCTATTTCCTGACATTGGTGTCCAGCCCAAAAGCCGGTGCAGCGTCGTCGCCTGCAACAGTGTCAACTTGGCGACAACATCAGAAAAGTTCGCAGGAAAGTTCTCCACCGCTGCCGCGATGGCTTCTTCCATTCGAGCCGCTGCTTTTCCAGTTGGGGCGGCGATTGCGATTCGCAGGTCGGGGTCTATGTTCAGTAAAATGGCTGCCACCGGGAAATCGTGGCAGGCCTGCCAATGCCCGGGCCCCCCGCTTTTCACAGCACACCCCCCCAAGCCGCCCCCGCCAAAGCAAGGTTTCGCCGCTGGTCTTGGGTTTTTTCCGCA
>WRJP01000065.1 GCA_009778535.1 Propionibacteriaceae bacterium
GATACACCGACCCTGAGGTCGGCACTCAACCCGCGTGCGCGATTTCGATACACCGGGTTTCGATACACAAGTCTGCGACTTGCACTCAACCACCGGGACGGCGGCAATCAGCAGGAGAACGTCCGGTTAGCTCAACGCCGCAGCGATAGCTAACCTCAACGCTCCTTGGAAAATGGTTTCGCGTTGTTCCGAGCTCATTTCCGGGCTGCCGTTTGTGAGATGGTCGGAGATGGTGAGCACTGCCAACGCCTGTTTACCATGCTCTGCGGCGACACCATACAGGCTGGCAGCTTCCATCTCTACTCCCAGCACATTGTGTGCAGCCAGCAGTTGAGTGCGGCCAGGTGGGGTGGAATAGAAGTTATCGGAGGAAATGATCGTTCCGACATGCACCTTCGGGTCGCCGTCAGCGGCAGCCCAGGCTGCGGCAGCCAGACCGAAATCGGCGACTGCTGCAAAATGCACTCCTGGGATGCGCAGTTCATTCATGGCAGAGTCAGTGTGCGCGCCGATGCCAATGACGACATCTCCGATGTCAACTTTTGGCGAGATGCCGCCAGCCGTTCCGACTCGGATTATCCGCTCCACACCGAAAAACTTGAACAACTCCGTTGCATAGATAGCGATAGACGGCATCCCCATCCCTGAGGCCATCACCGAAAGGGGCTTGCCAGCATTCGCACCTGCGTTGCAGATTCCAGTGAAAGCCATGATGCCGCGCACCGAACTGACCAGCCGCGCCTCATCAAGGATTTGCCCGGCCATTCGCTCGGCGCGTTTTGGGTCGCCAGGCATCAATACCGCAGGTGCAAAATCGCCTGCAGAGGCTGCAATATGTGGTGTCGCCATGTGATTTCCCTTCTTGTCGTCCTAACTATGTTTGACTAGCTGTTTTAGTCGGGGTTAAAGAGCGCTTTATCTACATCAGACTTGAGTTGCTCTAGGCGTTGTTTGGCATCCGCTCGCAGATTTGTTAGCTCATAAAATGTGGCATCGGGCGTGACCGGCGTGACAACTTCCAGATAGCACTTTACCTTGGGTTCGGTTCCAGATGGCCGCACGATGACCTGATCGTCACGTTTAGTGGTTATCAAGATTCCATCAGTGGGAGGTAGTGCCGCTGAACCTTGCGACAGATCAACGATTTTGTCTACCCGAGCGCCAGCCAAGCTCTGTGGTGGCTGGCTGCGTAGCCTGGCCATGGTTTGCGGGATTTGCGTGAGATCGTCGAAGCGAACCGAAAGCTGCGAGGTGAGATATAACCCATGCTGGCGAGCCAGATCGTCCAAAAGATCAATCAGGCTACGGTTCTCGGCCTTCAACCGCGCAACCAGCCGAGCGATTTGTACGGCAGCCGCCAGACCATCTTTATCACGCACCAGATCGGGTCGTACGCAGTAACCAATCGCTTCCTCATATGCGTACACCATGTCTGCAACGCGGCTCATCCATTTGAAGCCGGTCAATGTCGTTTCGTGCCGGATGCCGCGTGCCGCAGCAATCTTGGACAACAACCGCGAGGAAACCACCGAGTTCACAAAAACCATATGTGAGGCTTCGGCGGCACTGGTTCGCGCTGCAATAGCTGCTCCCAGTACTGCTCCCAACTCATCACCGTGCAGCATTCGCCAGCCGCTGCGCGGATCGTTCACGGCGACTGCTAGGCGGTCGGCGTCAGGATCGTTCGCCAGCACCACGTCGGCGTTGTTACTTTTCGCCAAAGCAAGTGCAAGATCAATCGCCCCTGGTTCTTCCGGATTTGGAAAACTAACGGTTGGAAAATCAGGGTCGGGGTCGCGTTGCGCCGCCACTGGAATCACATCGGTAAAACCAGCTAGTTGCATCGCAGGCAGCGCGATCTGCGAACCAACGCCATGCATCGCAGTGTGAACGATTCGTATCGGTGCCGCAGGCAACTCACCGGTAGAAATAGCCTGGATATATTCTGTAGCAAAATCAGAAGCTAAATCTTCCCAACCATTTTCTGCTCTGGGAATCTCGGCAGCCGGATCAGCGCGTTCGATCTGAGCTGCTATCGCCGCATCATGCGGCGGCACGATTTGTGCCCCACATTCAGCAGGCGAAACCGCTCGTCCTCCCAGATAAACCTTGTAGCCGTTATCTTGAGCCGGATTATGCGATGCAGTCACCATGACTCCCGCATCGGCTTCCAGGTGCCGTACCGCATATGCCAGCAGTGGCGTTGGAACTGGGTCTGGCAAAAGCAGCGTGTGTGCTCCGGCCGCCGTAATCACTGCGGCAGAATCGAGGGCAAACTGGCGTGAGTTGTGACGAGCATCATTGCCAATAACTACCCGCACCGGATGGGTAGTTGTGTCCTGGATGAGAGCTTTGAGATAGCTGATCAGGCCAGCAGCAGCACGAATAACGACTGCCCGATTCATCCGATTCGAGCCGCCTGCCATTTTCCCGCGCAGACCGGCAGTTCCAAACTGCAAGTTGCCAGCGAACCGGTCTGCTAACTCTGCGGCAGCACTCTGGTCAGTTTTTGCAGCCTCAACCAGCACTGACAGCTCGGCCGCAGTCGTAGCATCAGGGTCTGCAGCTATCCAATCTGCGATTTTCAAGTAGTCCATATTCACACTTACCTGAAGTCAGCCAAAATTGCTGCGGTTGCTGACAGCCCCAATCGGGTAGCTCCGGCAGCAATCATCTCGGCTGCTTGATCTATGGTGCGGATACCACCAGAGGCCTTCACCTGGAGCCATTCCCCGACAGTGTCTTTCATGAGAGCTACTGCCTCGGGTGTAGCTCCGCCTGCGGGATGGAATCCGGTAGAGGTCTTGACGAAGTCTGCTCCAGTTTCGATAGCGGCATGGCACGCCATGACAATCTCCTCGTCGTCAAGAGCCGCAGATTCTATGATCACCTTCAGGACTATCGGTTTTGGAACAGCTTGGCGCACCGCTAAAATATCAGCCTGCACTTGCTTCCACATCCCAGCTTTAGCTAATCCCAGGTTGATTACCATGTCGATCTCGTCAGCACCATTTTTGACGGCAGCTTTCGCCTCTTCCGCCTTCACTCTCGACTTGTGTGCCCCTGACGGGAAACCACATACAGCAGCCACCTTCAACCCTTTGGAATCGATTGGAAGCATAGATGGCGAAACACAAACCGAATAAACTCCCAGTTCCACTCCAACGTCGACCAGCGCGGCTACATCTACTGCGGTCGCTTCCGGTTTCAGCAGCGTGTGATCGATCATTTGGGCAAGTTCTGCAACATCCATTTCTTTCTCCTACTCCACTCGTCCCAAAACTATCGGTCGTGGTTCTGGCGAGTCGACCTTGATTTCCCAAGCCCCGTCCAATGCTGCTTGTGCGCGAGCAAAACGTTCGGGAGTGTCAGTATGCAGTGTCAGCAAAGGCTGACCAGCGGTGACGTAATCACCAGGTTTGGCATGAAGCACCACCCCAGCCGCAGCTTGCACTTGGTCTTCCTTGCGTTCGCGTCCAGCACCTAGACGCCAACTCGCAATCCCAACACCCAGCGCATCGAGCCGAGTCAGGGTGCCAGATTCGTCAGCGTTAATAGTGTGCGTATGCTTCGCCTTTGGCAAAGCTGCATCCGGATCACCACCTTGAGCGCTTATCAGCTTCCGCCACGAATCCATAGCCTTGCCGTTGGCCAGATTTTCTGCTGGGTCGACATCCACCTGACAAGCATGCAACATTTCCCGAGCCAACGCTAGGGTAAGTTCAACTACATCGGCAGGCCCGCCGCCAGCCAACACCTCTTGAGCCTCTTGCACCTCAAGCGCGTTACCAACCGTGGTTCCAATCGGGGTAGTCATGTCGGTTATCAAAGCCAAGGTCTTTACCTGGTTCGCCGTGCCAATCTCAACCATAGTTTCGGCTAGCTTGTATGCCTGAGCGTATTCGGTCATGAACGCCCCCGATCCGGTCTTAACATCGAGAACCAGTACTTGGGTACCCGAAGCCAATTTCTTGCTCATAATCGAAGATGCAATCAGTGGAATGCAATCCACTGTAGCGGTGATGTCCCGCAGTGCATAGAGCTTGCGATCAGCCAGAGCCAAATCCACGCCAGCCGCAGCGATGACCGCTCCAACCTGCTCTAGCTGCTGGTACATTTGCGAGTTGCTCAGGTTTCCACGCCAACCTGGAATTGATTCCAGTTTGTCGAGAGTTCCTCCGGTGTGTCCTAACCCTCGGCCTGAAAGCTGTGGCACCGCGACGCCGTATGAGGCGACCAGTGGCGCTAAGGGCAAGGTGATCTTATCTCCCACGCCTCCGGTGGAATGCTTGTCAGCAGTGGGTTTTTCCAAACCAGAGTAATCCAGGCGTTCTCCAGAGTTCAGCATCGCCAGCGTCCAGCGCGTCAACTCTGGCGCTGTCATTGATTTGAAGTAGATCGCCATGGCTAGTGCAGCCATCTGTTCCTCAGCAACGACGCCACGGGTATAGGCGTCTATCACCCAATCTATCTGTGCATCAGACAGCGCTAGACCATCACGTTTTGCTGAAATCACCGAAACGGCGTCAAACGGCTCGCTCATGTTACTAATCCACCTCACCATCACGTACTGCTGCACTTTCATGCCAAGCCTGCGGCAGCAATTCAGCCAAAGAAACGACTCCGGCAGGCGAGAGCACCAACAAATCAGTGCCCCCATGTTCCAAAAGCAACTGACGGCAACGCCCACATGGGGTTATCACTTCACCAGCGCCGTCAACGCAAGTGAAAGCAACTAAGCGTCCACCGCCAGAATCATGCAGCGCTGAAACCAGCCCGCATTCTGCACATAAAGTCAACCCGTATGAAGCGTTCTCTACATTGCAGCCGGTAACTATGCGACCATCATCAGTGAACGCCGCAGCGCCAACTGCATAGTTGGAGTAGCCACAGTAGGCTCTGGCAGCAGCAGCCTTCGCTTCGCTGAGTAGTTGATCCCAATCAATGTGCATTTCTTCCTCAAAGCTATTTGTAGGATTAGCATCCACTCAGGCTCTAACCAACCGTGATGCAGCTAGGCGATTCAGCGAAACGTTCTGCTCAGCCGCTTCAATCACCAGTTGGCGGTGAACTTCTGGAGGCACCCTGACCATGAATTTTCCTGAGTATTCACGGTCAGCCAAGGCAGGCGGCACCAGTTCGCCGTCGGATTCCAGATCGGACACTGTTTCCATAGCCACACATTTAACACCGATGAATGCCTCAGTTTGATCGGGCGCCAGCCAAGACAGAGACGGCAACTCTGCCACCGTCCCCACATAGAGGTCGTCTTCTGGCGACCAGTGCACGCGGTATGTGTAGTGCTCGGCTACATTGCTCATTTCTCATCCTCGTTAAGTTTGTCGATTGCTGTGAGCACTTGCCTTACTTGGTAGGGCTTTGCCTCGCCATTAATGTCTTGGATGTTGACTCTAGGATCGCCAGCCCAAGGCATCTTGTATACCCGATGCGATCCACTCGACCTTTTCGGTTGCCCAAAGAATTCACAACAGACTCGCTCCAAGTCCGAGAAACGTACGCCCTTGGGGTTGACTCGCATCGCAGCGACAATATCAGCCAGTTTCGACACAATCCTCCAATATCAATAATGATACTACCGTACAATGGCGGCACCAACAATCTCTCTCAAACGAATGAATTTCACCCAGTGAACACACAGTCTCGAAAAGATATGCTGCCTCCATTTGCTCCAGTCGGCTACCCCTTGTAGGCGGTGCCTTCGGCAGCGGGAGGTCGCACCTTTCCGACCAACCCAGCCACCGCGAAAATCGTTACCAAATAGGGTGCCATCAACATGAACTGCGATGGAATCGAAACACCAATCACACCCAGAGCGTTTTGCAGATTATCTGCAAAGCCGAACAAGAGCGCGGCTGCGATAGCACCAGCTGGACGCCAACCTCCCAGAATCATCGCCGCCAATGCGATGAACCCACGTCCGGCGCTCATCTCTTTGCCAAATGCCAGTCCGGCAGCGACCGTGAAATAGGCACCGCCTAACCCAGCGATAGCCCCGCCTAATATCGTGTTCAAGATTCGGGTGCGGTTCACTTTGATACCCACAGTGTCGGCGGCTTTGGGATGTTCGCCGCAGGCACGCATTCGCAGCCCCCATTTGCTGCGGTAGAGCATGATCTGTAAAACCACGACAGCGGCATACATGATGTAGACCAAAACGTTCTGGGCAAACAGCACCGGCCCTAACACCGGAATCTGCGACAACAGCGGAATAGGAATCGCTGGTAAAGCCTCCACCACCCCAAATACCGCCCTATTGTGTGAGAGCACTGTCGAGAACAAATAGCTGGTCACCCCAGTCACAAATACGTTCAAGACCACGCCGACGATGATGTGATCTACCCAATACCGAACCGCGAACAACGCCAGTAACGCACCAACTAAGGCTCCGGCGACTGGAGCTGCCAATAGTCCAAGCCACGAATTTCCCGAGGCTGCTCCAACTACGGCCGCCAAGAAAGCCCCTGCTAACAACTGGCCTTCGATGGCGACGTTGATCACCCCGACGTGTTCACAAACGCAACCTGCTAACGAACCGAAAACCAGTGGAACCGACAAAAACAGCGCCCCCGAAAGCAATCCAGTGAACTGCAACGCTTGTTGGCTGCCAGCCACGCTCCAAAGTAGAAAAGCGCCGACAAAGCAGACGCCAAAGCTGATCGGAAGCCAGATTCGTATCGGACGTCTTGCAGCAGTTTGCCGCCAAGCCCACCCAGCTAGTAGCAGTTGAGCAGCGGTCAAAACGATGATGCTCGACCGCGAATCAAATCCAACTCGGATTGTACCCAACCAGTCGTTTCCAGTAGCGATGGCAACCTGGGAAATGGCTCCAGGGGCTGCGAAGAGGCTAAAACCCAGCAAAGAAACCAAGCCAAGCACGCCCAAAACAATGGGAGTTTTCCAAGATATCGGCGCAAAAACCGCAGGTTCACCGATAACGGGTTTCAAAGTAGTCGCGCTCATGCCGACACCTCCTGCAATGAAACCTTTAGCTTCGCTTTCGCTTGCTTCTTGCGGCGACGATCTGGATCAGGTAATCGAAAAATTGCCCTAATGAGCGGTGGGGCGGCTATCATCAACACGATCACCGACTGCAACACCAAAATCACATCAATCGGAGTGCTGGTTCTGGCCTGCATCAGGTAGCCGCCTGCCTGTAAACCGCCGAAAAGTAGCCCGGCCAACACCGTACCCAGCGGCTTGGAACGTCCCAGCAAAGCGACAGTGATAGCGTCGAACCCAAAAGTTCCGGCAACACTTGCTGTGAGCTGCTGATCAGGAGTTGACAGCAGTTGCGATGTCGCTGCTAGCCCAGCCAGTCCGCCAGCTATGACCAAAACCCAGATGTAAGAAGTTTCCACATTCATGCCCGCAGTTCGGGCAGCAGTCGGGTTTTGTCCCACCGTTCTGATTCTGAAACCCAACGTTGACCGTTCCATGAGCCACCACACCCCGAACGCTGCCAGCAAAGCTAAAACGAACCCCAAATCAACTGCCGTATCAAAAAAGTGCGGGAAGCGAGCAGTAGCGGCGACAGCGGGACTGATCGGATTGTTCTGCCCGGGCTTTTGAAAGGCATCCAAGGTCAGTAACCATCCCAAGAAATAGATTGCGACAGAGTTGAGCATGATCGTCACGATCACTTCATTAGCCCCAGTTTTCGCCTTGAGCACCCCCGGAATAAACCCCCAAGCCGCTCCCCCAATGAACGCCCCGAGCAGGCAAACCGCTAGATGGATGACATATGGCATTTGGAAGGTGAATCCCAAATATGCGCACACCATCCCGCCAAGCATGATTTGTCCCTGTGCACCAATGTTGAACAGCCCAGCCCGAAAACCGATACTCAAACCCAACCCTGCAAAAATCAACGGTGTGGACATCTTTATCGAGGTAAGGAGCGGCGCAAAAATCTCACCGGTTGTTTTAGAAGTCTGGAAGTTGAATACGGCTCCTTGAAAAAGTGCTGAATACGCCGAAGAAACTGCGTTCCAAACTGCTACGAAGAAATCACTCGGGCGGGCAAACAGATATGTTGCTGCTGTTTGCACCTCCGGTTTTGCAGCAGCAATCAGAATCGCTCCGAGCAGCAGCGCAATTACCACGGCCAGTAGTGATGTCAACCAACTCCCGTTGATGATCTTAAAAAAAACCCGCCGCCAATCACGTTTGTCTTCACTCACCGCTGCCACCTTTCTGATCATCCTTAGCAGCTAGATTCGGTTCGTTAACTACACGGGTAGACGAAGCCCCAGCCATCATGAGTCCAAGCTCAGCCCTTGAAGTATTTGGGTCGACTATCCCAACGATTCTGCCTTTGTACATCACTGCGATGCGATCGGCCAATGCGGTTACCTCATCCAACTCGGTTGAGAAGATAATCACTGGGGTGCCTTTGTCGCGTTCACCCACGATGGCCTCGTGGATTGACTCGATAGAGCCGACATCCAAACCACGGGTGGGTTGGGAGGCGATAAGCAGTTTTAATTCCCTGGAAAGTTCCCTGGCAATAACCACTTTTTGCTGGTTTCCACCCGATAGCGTTCCAAGGTTTGCATTGGCGCTCCCAGCTCGGACGTCAAAGCGGGCGACGAGTTGTTTGGCGTTTTCAGCTAGTGCAGCAATGTTGAGAACGCCGCGTTTGGAGAAAGGCTGGTTTCGATATTGGTCAAGCACCAGATTTTCGGAAATCGAAAATGTGGCCACTACTCCATCGCTGGAACGATCCTCGGGGATGAAGCCCACGCCGGCGTCCAGGATTTCCTGGACAGTTTTATGGGAAAGATCATCACCATCAAGCGTGATTGTTCCAGCACTGGGTTGCCGCAGCCCGATCAATGCCTGCGCCAATTCGGTTTGCCCATTCCCATGTACCCCTGCAATTGCGACGATTTCTCCACGATGCACCTCGAAGTTGATATCTTCGAGCAAGACCACCCCGGTTTTAGGATCAACCAGACCAAGATCGGCGACTCGAAGCGCAACTGACTGCGATTGGCTAGCTTCTTTCTTTACAGTAAGGCCGATAGGTCTGCCCACCATCAGCGATGCTAACTCGGCTTGCGAAGCGCTCGGTAGCGCTTCTCCCACGACTTTCCCCAGCCGGATAACTGTGATCTTGTCAGCCACCTCTTGAACTTCGCGCAGCTTGTGGGTAATAAAGACGATAGAAGTACCAGCACGCTTCAACTGTCGCATTATGCCGATCAACTCATCGGTCTCTTGCGGAGTGAGTACGGCGGTTGGCTCGTCGAGAATCAGTACTTTCGCCTGCCGCGACAGCGCCTTGATTATTTCTACCCGTTGCTGAACCCCCACTGGGAGGTCTCCCACTAGAGCATCTGGGTCTACCTCGAAACCGAACTTTTCGGAGATTTCACGCACCAGTGCCCGTGCTTTCGCCAAGTCAATGATGCCTAGACCTTTTACCGGCTCATGTCCCATAACCACATTCTCGGCAACAGTGAATACTGGAACCAGCATGAAGTGTTGATGAACCATTCCGATACCGGCTGCCATTGCATCACCAGGACCAGCGAATTGAACTGGCTGACCATCTATCGCAATCACACCCTCATCGGCCTGATATAGGCCGTAAAGGATATTCATGAGTGTGGATTTTCCGGCTCCGTTTTCACCTAGCAAAGCGTGAATTTCTCCCGGGCGCACCGTCAAACTGATCGCATCATTGGCTGTAAAGTCGCCAAATTTCTTGGTGACTCCCCGCAACTCAAGTTTCAACCGACACACTCCTTGCTAGATATGGCTCCCCCCCCCCCGCCCCCCCCCCCCC
>WRJP01000066.1 GCA_009778535.1 Propionibacteriaceae bacterium
CAGCAAGTGGCAACGCCATAACCGCCACCTTTGCGGTGCAACAGCCGGGCGAGGTGCGAAATCAGCCGACCCCCGGATGCTCCCAAGGGGTGTCCGATTGCAATTGCGCCGCCATCAACATTGACTTTACCGGGGTCAAGCTCAGGCCAATCTTTCATACAGGCCAAAACCTGAGCTGCGAAGGCTTCGTTGATCTCCACAAAGTCAACGTCCGCCCAAGTTATGCCAGCCCGCTTCAAAGCCATATTGGCCGCACCCACTGGGCCAATACCCATCAGATTCGGCTCCAAAGCTGCTACTCCACGCGAGACGATACGGGCAAGCGGTGCAGTGGGAAGCGCACCCTCGGCACCAACCAACACTGCCGAAGCACCATCTGACAGCGGCGAGGAGTTACCAGCGGTCACAGTGCCGTTCTCTTTACGGAAAGCTGGACGAAGCTTTGCTAAGGCTTCCAATGAAGTATCTGCCCGCATCGATTCATCAATAGTGATTGGAGCATCAGGAACTGCAATGACTTCACCTTCAAAACGACCTTCAGCCCACGCCTTTGCCGTCAACTGATGACTGCGTAATGCGAATGCATCTTGACTATCCCGATCAATGCCTGCCAAATCTGCAACCTGTTCGGCAGTCTCTCCCAGTCCGACGGTAAATTCCTTTGGCATTCTCGGATTGATCATCCGCCACCCCAAAGTACTCGAAAATACCGTTGCATCACCGACCGGATAACCTGTCTTGGGCTTCAACATTATCCATGGTGACCGCGTCATGGATTCCACACCACCAACGACCACGATGTTTGCGTCTCCGGTCTCAATCGCACGCGAAGCCTGGATTGTGCCCTCCAGACTCGACCCGCACAGCCGGTTGACGGTAGCACCAGGAACTGAGAGTGGCAGCCCCGCCAGGATAGTGGCCATCCGAGCCACATTCCGGTTCTCTTCACCCGCGCCATTTGCGTTACCGAAAATGACTTCGTCAATCGTCGCCGGGTCGAGATCGGTGTTACGTTCGACCAATTCCTTGACGACTACTGCACCCAAATCGTCAGGACGAACGTCAGCTAGACCTTTACCAATCTTTCCAAACGGAGTCCGCAATGCGTCGTAAACAAACGCGCTACCCATCGTTAATACCTCTCGTAGTGTTAATGAATCAGGCTATGGCCGCTACGACCAAAGCAAATGAAACTGCGCCAGCGTCGGGGGTTCCGATAGAGCGGGCACCGTGCAGCTTGGCACGTCCCTTAGCAGAAGCAAGGTCAGCGGTCGCCTGTGCTGCTGCATCTCCAGCTTTGACGGCAGCCGCCCAAGCGGTGGACAAATCTGCGCCTTGCTGAACCTGCGCTGCCAACTCATCGGCGAACGGAACCATGGCATCCACCATGGTCTTCTCGCCAAGTTTTGCACCGCCACGGTTCAAGACCGCATCGCTGTATGCGCGAACAGCTTGAGCCACTAGCTGTGGACTAACTGCCGACGTGTCCCCAAGCGCCTGACCCGCAGCAACCAATCCTGCACCCCACAGCGCACCAGAAGTAGCGCCAGCTACGTCTGACCAGGCATGTCCGGCCGAACTCAGTGTCGTTCCGGCACCAGCGCCGGCATCACAAATCTTTGTCGCAGCCGCTGCGGCTGCCCTCGCGCCAGTGACCATGCCTAAGCCGTGGTCGCCATCACCGGCCACCGCATCAATGGCTCCCAGTTTAGTTTCGTTAGAAACCATCGCATCAAACACCCGATTCATGGCTGCCGCAACCTTTGCTGCCAACTCCACAGACGCGTCAGATGCTTCGGGAATCTCCACGATTTCGTTTCCCAAGCCCTGGACTGCTTCGCGGCGCGGAGCGTCATCTTCTACTTGCCCACGGCTGAAGCAAACAATGTTGGCACCAGCAAGCCATAGCTGCTCCAACTCGTCATCGAGATAGGTCAAAGAAACCGAGAAGCCCTCCATGTCAAGGCTGGTTACAAACTCGCCGACTACCGGCGCAACCGAAGTCATTCCCACCGCAGCGAGCCGCTGGGCGACGCGACGATATACCACAGAAAGCTCGTCATATTTTGTCGAACCTAGACCATTTACCAGCACGGCTACCCGCTGGCCAGCCACCGGAGCACGTTCTTCAAATAGTCCATCCATGAGGATGTCAGTGGCTTCATCGGCAGTCGTGACTGGTACTTCGTCTATGCCAGGCTCGCCGTGAATGCCTAAACCGACAGCCATTCGACCTTCTGGCACCACAAACAGCGGATCGTCCGCGCCTGGTAACGTGCAAGCTCCAAAAGCTACCCCAAAGGAGCGGGTTTGGGCGTTGGCCTCCACCATGACAGCTTCAACCTCGTCGAGTGATTTCCCGGCTTGCGCAGCCGCACCGACGATCTTCATTACCAAGAATGCCCCCGCAATGCCGCGTCGTTCCAGATGCTTGTCGGGAGTTCCTGAAACAATGTCGTCAGTTACTGCATGCATCCGCACGTCAATACCCTCAGCGCGCAAGTCCTCGGCAGCGCCGCCGAAATGGAGAATATCGCCTGCGTAATTGATTGGGGCAAAGAGTATCCCGCCGCCATTATCAGCGGCTCGTGCCACGGCAAGAACTTGAGCCTGCGACGGCGATGAGAAAATGTTCCCGCAAACCGCCCCATGCAAGAACCCTTGCCCAACCCAACCAGCGAATGCCGGAAAGTGTCCAGAACCGCCGCCGGAAACCACTGCCACCTGACCTTTCGGGCACTGGCTAGATCGCACGATTCCCGCGCCAACCACCGGCATTACCCTAGCGGCATTTGTAGCAGCGAAACCCTCTAACGCTTCCGAAACGAAATCTTCTTTTGCGTTTACCATTCTGGTCATTTCAGCCTCCTTGCTGGTTTTCTAACGTTTATTGCGTCTATTATCTAAAATTCTTTATGCGAAATCGAGTGTAGCCCCGGTCGCCGCAATGAGTGCCTCACGGGTTAGGCCAGGAGCCATTTCTTCGACGACTAATCCGGCATCCGTGACTCGAATCACCGCCAAATCAGTAACGATGAGATTCACACAACCGACTGCGGTGAGCGGCAGCGTGCAACGCTCTACGATCTTGGGATTGCCCTCGCGGTCTGTGTGCTTGAGCATGGCGATCACCGTCTTGGCTCCCACAGCCAAATCCATAGCGCCACCGACACCAGCTACCCGGCCAACCGCACCACTCCAGTTTGCAATATCGCCGTTGGCGGCTACCTGGAATGCACCAAGGATGGTGGCGTCCAACCGGCCGCCGCGTGCAACCATAAATGATGTCATCAGGTCGACTACAGCCGCGCCTTCAATAACCTGAATCGGCAAAATGGCAGCGTCGATGATATCTGGGTCAACTGGTTCATTTTCTTCCAGGGCGCGATAGCCGATCAGTCCGTTTTCGCAGTGAAAAACGATCTGTTGTTCTGCGGTAATGGCGGCCGCGACCGAGACTGGCATGCCGACACCCAGGTTGATCACACTGCCTGGCGCGAGTCTACTGGCGACAACTTGAGCCTGCTCTGCTTTGTTCCATCCGGTAGGCGCGTTCACTGCTGGGCTCCCGTCACAACGATTCGATCAACAAAAATCCCTGGTAAATGCACGTCGTCAGGGTTGAATGCCCCTGGCTGCACCACTTCGTCGGCTTGAACTATGGTGACCTTACCGGCTTGAGCCATGACCGGATTGAAACCTCGGTTCGCGTAACGGAAGCGAAGGTTTCCGAAAGTATCGGCTTGCACTGCCCGAATGATTGCAAAATCCGCATGCAGCGGCATTTCCAAGACGTATTCGCGTCCGTTGATGACGCGCGTTTCTTTTCCTTCGGCAAGTGGAGTGCCTACGGACGTTGGCGTGTAAAACCCGCCCAGTCCGGCGCCTGCCGCCCGTAACCGTTCAGCGAGTGTTCCCTGCGGCACGATTTCTAGCTCGACCTCACCGGCATCCAAGCGTTCCTTAAATTGGACTCCGCTGGCATGTACTGGGAATGTGGTCAGCACCTTCTTAACGCAGCCAGCCGCAAAGAGTTCTCCCACGTCGCCAGGTCTGCCCATACCGCAGTTATTGGTCGAAATCGTTAAACCTCGTATCCCTGACGCTGCAATAGCGCGAATCAGAATATCAGGAACCCCGATTCCGCCCCAGCCGCCAACATGAAGCGTCATACCATCTTCTAGGCCAGCTAACGCTTCTGTGGGTGAGGCTTTCACCTTAGAACGCAACCCCATATAATCAATCCATCCTTTTATGGAATCAAAGACATAGTGCAGTTCGCCCAGCGAACACTAGTACACTATACGCAGAAAATCATTCCATGTGTCCGCATCACTGTCAACGGCACCACTAAAATTTATTGCTTCTTGACACTAGGAAACAATTATCCACCGTTGCGGATTGGTGTGTGTCTAATTTTTCAAAAACTTGAAAAGTATTTTCGAACTCTTCACGCCAACGACTGGAAATGAGTATAATCAGAACGCATAAAGAACTTCTGTTCTCATTGCGCACATATGCAATGGTAGCTTATGTGCTAAATCGCGTCGGTGCGATTGTTTCGGCGCTTATGAAGAAAGGTGCACGCCTATGCTCGGCGGATATATCCACGATCTTGAGCCTGGCGACGTCCTCAAGCCGGTGCGTTATGTTCTGACAGCGGAACAAATCGCCTGGTATGCAGACGCAAACGAAGAGGACGGCGACTGGTTCCACTCGGACGCAAACCCCTGGGGAAAGACAGTGCGTCCCCCCACAATGATTCATTCGGACAAAATGCGCATTCTGGAAGCCAACGTCGACAAAGAACGTCGGATTGCAGGCATGACTGGCGAAGGCCCGGATTTAACATCTGATGCTCGTATCCATTACGAGTACTTCGCACAGCAGCATTCACCTGCATATGTAGGTGAAGAAATGGTTGTTACCTGCCGCATAATCGACAAGTACATCAAGCGCGGCCGGGAATACCTGCATTACTACATGGAGGTACACACCGGCGACGGACGGCTCGTCACGTCCTACAATGACCTGACCCTACTGCGATACCAAAAGGCGGAGTGAACAACATGGGAACTAAATTATTGGAAACTCCTGCGCCGTTGGCAGTTGGCGACATCCTCATTGGCCGCGAAGGCCCGGTAACCCCGAAGCAGTTGGTTGACTACGGCAGTGGATTCTTGTCGTCTGCAATCGGACGTCCGGTTGTGGTGGGAGCTAACATCCACACCGACGTCGAAGCCGCCAAAAAGTCAGGTTTGGAAGCACCCATCGTCGACGGAATGCTCTCCACAAACTACCTGTCGAATATGATGACCCGCTATTTTGGCCGGGCATATGTAGAAAACGGCTCACTGCGGACGAAATTCATCAAGCCGATTCCGGCACTGATGGACATCAAAGTTCGCGGCAAAGTCGTCCGCAAGACCATGCAACCAACTGGTGCAATGCGGTACACCTTGGATGTTTGGGTAGAAGACCCCGACGGCAACATGCTTGTCGTTGGCGACGCTACTGTCGACACTCCGTAATCTACTAGGCACAAACAAGAAAACTTAAGAGGCTCTGTTCCGGTAAACCGGAACAGAGCCTCTTAAGTTTTAGTTTTCTTTTGTCCGACTAGATACCTATCCTTGCAAGGAAAGGAATCGGAGCGGCTGGCAACATCAAGCCCAAGGCGTTAAACCCGAACCTTAATCCCAAGACCATCGCCGTAGGCACCAGTAGCTTCATCCACAGTTTGGTGTGATCTGGACCGGAGTGCATAAAAAACGCTCCATACAGCACGTAGCAAAGCGTGGTTAGGGTAAAACCAAGGCGCGGGAAAAGCAGCACATAAAGTATTGACAATACGAGGATGTTAATCACCCGCAGATAACCACGCGGATCAATATCCTGTTCGGCCTGCGACTCTAGTGAAGCTCTCGCCTCAGAGATTGCCATTAATATGCAGGTTACTAGCAGCAACCCGCCCACCAGAGCTGGGAACAATCCCAAATCTGGCATGGCGGTGCCATCGATTGCGGTGGTCATGAACCCTAATCGCAGACCCTCATACAGGCAATATGCGCCGATAGCTGCGATTAATACCGACATGATGATCCGCGAGCGCTTAATTGCTTTTCGCCCGATCGGAAGATCCGGAACCTTTGCGGCCCACTTGCGGCCAAATGCAACTAACGGATGCACTGCCTTTTCAACCTCAGCTGACGTGGCAGTTTCCACAGTGTCCACTTGAGTACTCATATCCTCAACGGTCTTCGTTTCGTCCATCATTGCCTCCTGTTGAGACCTGATTAGGGTTCATTCCACCAAAACAGCATTACTTCTTCAGTAACATATCGAATTCTGCGAGGATCGGCGTGTAGTCGTCGAAACCCTGCTTGGCATACGCACGGGCGTCAGCACCATTGAGGTACCTTACCAACTCGTTAGTAGCAATGAACTTTTCCTGCAATTCGGGCTCCTCAAGGGCTAGCTTCAATGCATCTTCGTAGGCCTTGCGAATATTTTCTGGCAGGTTTGGAGGAGCCATCATAGAAGCCGGGTTCATCACCTTGTAGCCATACTTATCAATAGACTTCGGGATGTTCATCTCTTCAAGTAGCGGCCAAGAAGCTGACTCGATCATCAACGGACGAACCTCGCCAGACTTGATGTATTCAATGATTGCACCAGCAGACGAGTTAGCCATGTGACCATTTCCAGAAAGCAACTGTGTGACCTGCTCAGCGCCACCGTCAGTTGGCAACGTGCGGTAGTTCAAGTTGCCGCCAACGGCCTTGTTGAACATTGCTGTAGCGATATCGGGAACACCGAAACCGCCAGATGTAACGTCCATCAAAGTGGGGTTACCAGGTGTGGTGCCATAGGCAACTAAATCTTCAATCGTTTGCCATGGCGAAGATGCCATCACTAAGCGGCCTGCAACAGACTCGTGAGTGGAGCCGATGAACACCATCTCGAAGGGATCAAAACCGATGTCGGTAGTCTGCGGGATGAGCACCTGAATCGAACCCGAAGCTAGCAGAATGGTCAAACCATCTGCTGGCGAGTTGAATGCTTCCAAAGTGCCAACAGTGCCATTGGAACCGGTGACGTTGTCCACGATGATCGGCTTGCCAAGAGTTCTTGACATATGATCGGCAACTAGACGTCCGATGGTGTCGGTGGCGCCGCCAGCGGCGTAAGGAATGATCAGGCGAACCGGACCAGACGGTGTCCAAGCCTCATCAGATGGACCTGGGTCGGTCGTGCCACCGCACCCAACAAATAGACTTAGAGCAGCGGCTGCAGCTACAGCCGCGGCTCCCCAACGCTTTGTAGACATTTAATGTCCTTTCTTTTATCAAGTTTCACCTCACACCCAAGCGAGGTGTTTTCACAACAAATCAACACTTTTTTCGGCTCTTGTTAGAGCCTACATTTGACTTATTCACCATCGGTTCCAACTACCTTGATAGCTTTGTCGATACTGGTTTTTTTGCCAAACACCTTCTTTACTAAACCGAGCCAAATAGGAGAGGTCAGGATCAGCATAGCCAGTGCCAAGAAGGTTATTGAGATTGGTCCTCTAAACAGCGCGCTGCCATCCCCAGTGAGCGCAATAGATTGCCGCAGCGATTTTTCAATCATGGGGCCGAGGATAAGGGTTAGAATGATCGGCACCACCGGGAAGTCAAGTTCCTTGGCGATATAACCAAACACTCCAAATATCAGCAGCGATACCACATCGAACATATTATGTCGCACCGAATACGATCCGATCATCGTTAACGCTAGTACCGTCGGGAATAAGATGTTGTAGGGCACGGCAGTAATCTTCACCCAGATTCGTACCAGTGGCAGGTTAAGAATCAACATGATGAAGTTCCCGATAATCATCGAAACGATGATTCCCCACACCATCTCTGGCTTTTCGGCCATCAACCGCGGCCCTGGGGTCAACCCTTGCAGCATGAACGCCCCCATTAGGACTGCAAGCGTGGGAGAACCTGGGATGCCAAGAGTGAACATGGGCACGAAAGCTGAGTTTGCAAAAGCGTTGTTCCCGGTTTCCGGGCCGGCGACACCTTGGATGGCGCCTTTCCCGAACCGTTCGGGGGTCTTCGACATTTTCTGCTCCATGGAGTAGGACATGATCGTTGGAGTTACAGTGCCAATACCAGGAATGATGCCAGTGAATACGCCGATCAAACCGCCGCGCACAATCGTCGCCCAAGTGTCTTTAAGGTCTTGGAGTCGAACCATATCGCGCATCCGCAACCCCTTGCCCGAAGCCACCATTTGTGATGGTTTAGCGTGCGCGTGGCGCAATATCTCGCCGACCCCAAAAACCCCCATGACAACCGGGACGAAATCGAGACCGGAATATAGCGGGAGGAAGTTGAAGGTAAAGCGGAGTTGTCCAGTGAACAGATCCGCACCGGGCAGGATTAGTAGCAGTCCGAATAGCCCCGAGACCACCCCAACCAATACTGACCTACCGCCGATGCCGACTAGCAAACTCAATCCAAAGATCAACAGTGCAAACATCTCGGGCGGACCAAAACTCAAGGCGACCTTCGCTAATGGAGTGGCGGCACAGATTAACAGCACTGTGCCGAAAAGGCCACCGGCGAACGAGCCGATAGCCGCAATTCCCAATGCAGAGCCACCTCGCCCCTGTTTAGCCATCTGGAAGCCGTCAATGGCTGTAATCGCTGAAGAACCCTCTCCCGGAACGCCGATCAGTACCGCCGAGATTGTGCCACCGTAAATGGAGCCATAGTAGATGGCCGCCAGCATGATGATTGCACCAGTCGGATCGAGGTAGAACGTCAGTGGAAGTAATACCGACATTCCAGCAATTGGTCCAAGTCCAGGAAGGATTCCGATTATCTGTCCCAGGATGCAGCCGACTAGGGCATACACTAAGTTGCCGGGCTGAAGCGCAGTCGCAAAGCCCATTAACACGTATTCCAGTGTCTCCACTATTTCACGCCTTACACTCGAATCGACAAAAAACCGTTCGCATCGCGTACTGGTGTACGCAATACATTCACGTTATTGTGACAGCACAACCAACCCTTGGTCAAGACAGCACCACCGGCGAGCCCGTACCAACCACCAATAAATCACGTTCAATAGCCCTAGCATGCTGAGTCAACGGCTGAATTAGGTCAGCTACCATCGGCTTAACATCTCCGGTAAAACTTGGGAATGAGACATTAAGCGCAGCCAGCGGACGCCTATCAGCGCCCATGATTGGCACCGCAACGGCATACAACCCCAACTCCAATTCCTGGTCAATCACGCAATATCCGAGCTTGCGTACATTAGCAAGCTCTGCACGTAGCGAATCCATATCTGTGATGCTTTTTTCGGTGAAAGCCGTAAACTCAACATCTTCGAGAAAAACGTCTAGCTCTCGCTGCGGCAAAAACGCCAACATTGCCCTACCCATGGAGGTGCTGACAGCCGGAAAGCGTGTTCCAACATGGATATTTACCGACATGATTCGCCTAGTAGCAACCCGAGCTACGTAGACAATGTCTTTATTTTCTAGCACCGAAACCGAAGATGCGGTACCAGTCTGATTTGCCAAATGCTCCAAGTACGGCAAAGCGACATCGGGAATTGTGAGTGCGGACAAATAGGCATGTCCTAACTCCAAGATTTGCGGGCGAAGCGAAAACTTTCGTCCATTTGAGCGGACATAGCCCAAGGTTTCCAACGTCAACAAGAAACGCCTTGCGGCCGCACGAGTCAATCCAGCCCGAGCAGCTACCTCGCTCAG
>WRJP01000067.1 GCA_009778535.1 Propionibacteriaceae bacterium
GCGGCCGTCCGCCGGCCTGAGCCTGTCGAAGGGTCGAAACCAAGGGCGTGTGAGAACCCGTGGGGACAGGTGCTACGGGTTAGGGTTAGCGGTTAGGACGGCAAGGCGTGGCTGACCCATTTGACAATTTCATCTTTAGACGGTTCTGGGCCAAGCCCTATACCTTGACCAGCACGGATTTTTGCCGGTGGTGCGGCACCAAGAAACTCTTTGGCGTCCAATACCTTTCCTGTACTTCGGTCGATGATGCTTACAAAAAGCCCTTGGCGTGAGGCATTAGTGCCGTTGGTGTATTTGCCTGCGCTTACACGGACTTTGTTTGCGTATACGACATATTTCACTTGATTCGGATCGTTTGTTTTGAATGCATCTGGAATCAGGCTGTTATTGCACTGCCAACTCACCGGGTTCGAACCTCTGTCATAGTTTACTTCTCGCAATAGCACTACCGCTTTGTTGCCGGAAATATCTTTTACAGGTATGTCTGGTACATAGCTGCTGTTTTTTAGTGCGTTGTCACGGCTGTGGGATGGGTATATGTCGTTTAACATTTGGCTGCTGAACATGCCCGGACTTATGACAAAGAACCAGAGCGCCGCAAGAAGCAGCGCTGTTGTCGGAATCGCGATCCGAAGAACTTTAACTCTTTTTGGATGTGGTTTCTTTTGCTGCATTTAGGTCACACTGCGCTACCCGAGCCTTGTGTCTGCCCTACGAAACAGCCCCAACGGCAGCACCCGTGATGGGAAATCAACAGCAATGACTAGATTCATACGCAATCTTCCCCCTAAACAATCGCATTTTATACCACTGTGGCAAACTTTTCCGGCTACAGCAGGCCGACTTCGAGCATGATTGGGCGCTGGTCAAGGGCAGGAGAGCCAGTTCCCTCCGGGGCAAAATCGACCTCATAGAGTCTGCTGGAGTATTTGATGTGCTTGAACTGCTGGGCAACCGAACCCAGCGGATGGTTTTCAAATAGTCCCAGCATCACGAAATCGTATGAGTTGGCTTCATACAAGACGCATTTTAGGAACAGTCTTGCGATAGTTGGATCGTTGTCGGCGACCAGCAACGCGGCAAGGCTGGCATAGTGAGCTGCTGTTCCGGCTTTGGGCATCCTCGGGTAGCCGAACGCTGCGGTTGGGAGATAGGAAAGCGCTTTGTAAATCCCGTTATAGCCAGAAATCACGTATTGCTTGTAACTTTGCTGATTCCAGATCGCACCAGCTGCCACGATGTCACCGGCAGGCGACTTCAAGAAATAGAAGTCGTCCTCGCTTAGCTGGTAGAGCTTTTCGCTTGCGGGAGCGAGGTTGTAGTTTGGAAGCTGCTCGTCATAAAACCCGGCGAGAGCATCGGTGTGCCCTCGCACAAATGTGTATCCATTCAGATTTGGCTTTCGACCCGAGCCAAGACAGAACACCGTGTATTCGCCTAAATAGGTATACAGCGGCATCCCCTGGTAGTGCTTTTCCAATAGTTTTATCGCAGCCACATTGTCTTTGAGGATGGTGGTGTAATAAAACGGCCGATATTGTGCGGTTTGCGCGGCTATCAACCGGTAGGCGTCTTTGATGCAATGTAGCCGTCCTTGATGACTACGCAAGATTTTCATACCGGTGAGATAACCGGTATTTTGCTGGATGCCGTTTACATACTCGGCGCGGACAATGCAACCCCCGACTCCGAGCACTTCACCTGATTCGACATCGGTAGCAATAGGAACCACGATGTGCTCGCCATCGTTTTGGAAGGATTGATACGGGTCGGGGGCGCGACTGAATTTGACTGAGATACCGCCAGTGAAATCGCCGTCGTCGAACACCTTTTGGATTCCGGGAGCATCGGCACCACTGGCGAGAGTCAACTCCCAACTCTTACTTCGGCCATTCATCGAGATTTCCTCCCAAAGGCACCTTCATCTTCTGGTCTATTTCTTCACCCAGGCGCAGATTCATAGCCCAAAACAGCCACCACATTCCCAAGCTGCTGCGCCCCAGCGCTGCCATACCTCGGCTGCACACCACCGGGAGCCGCGCAAAGCGTCGACGCGCATCGCGGCAAAGCGCACTCATTTCCGCGTGCGTCATCGTGGCCGGAGTAAACGCCAACTCGCCATATCTGTAATCACGGTTCAGCCACCATTTTTCCCCCAGCAGCCGGTTTTCGCTCTTTAGCCGCTCATAGGTGGGCGTTCCAGGGAACGGCAGCAGATGGTTAAAGGCGGCGGTGTAGAACTTGTGTTTCCTTGCAAAAGCCAGTGCGTCAACAAAGCTCTGCTGGTTGTCGGCATCAAAGCCAAAAACGAAAGTAGCGTAGATACCAATGCCAGCCTGGTGGATATTTGCTACCAACTCATCGCGTTCACCTAACGCGGTTTCCCAGGATTTGTTCATCTGCTGCAAATTCTGCTGGTTCAACGACTCAAAGCCAATCAGAATCAACTCACAACCTGATTCTTTCATCGCTTGCAGCAATTCCTGATCTCTAGCGATGGCCAGAGTCCCTTGCCCCGCCCATTTGATATTGAGCGGTTTCATCTTTTGGAACAACTCGATCGCGTGTTTACGGTTTCCGGTCAAGTTGTCGTCAACTAAAAAGTGATATTTATGTTCCGATTGTTTCAGCTCAGCGAGGATGTCGTCATGCGGACGCGGCAAGTAGTGGCTGCAATAGTAGGCAGAAATAGCACAGAACTCGCAAGCATGCCCGCATCCTCGCCCAGTTTCAACTAAGGTGATCGGCAGATATTTTTTGTCGGAATAAATGCTGCGATCAGGATGAATAGCGGTGTAACCGGCTTTGCCGGTGTAACGCGGCTTTAACCAGTGGTTTGCAAAGTCGTCAAGCATAGCTGCCCAAACAGTTTCAGCGTTGCCGACGATAACGCTATCGCCATGCTCGCTGGTTTCATCCGGACATAAAGTGGCGTGGTATCCGCCAAAGATCACTGTCTTACCGCGTGCTTTGTATTCGGCGGCAATGTCATATGCACGCAGCGCGGAATAGGTTTCTACTGTGATGGCGACGATGTCTGTGTCGGTGTCGTAGTCGATCAACTCAATGCGGTCGTCAAAGAATTCGGTTTCAAAATGTGCTGGAGTCAGTGCCTTTAGCAGCGCGATCGTCAATGGTTCCATTTTCCAGGTGCCGATGTATTTTTTCCCTGGCTTTTTTCCAATGGCGGTCAGGATGAAAGTTATTTTCATTTACACTCGCTAGAGGCCGCTGGGCAGTCTGCGGTACAACTTCCGTAAGGAGAGGTTGAACAGCAGTGGGAAGACTACGTTTGTTTTTGCGCCAAAAATTCGCTTGAAAATTGACGAATATGAATGAATAGACTTTGCTGAGGTGTACCTGCCCAGCTGCAAGGTGCGTGCCGTCATGTGCTTAGGTTCGAAGACGACCGTTTGGAAATCGTATTTAGCCCAATCTTCATGCAGCAGCCTCCCTTCACGTTTGAACTCGGTATAGAAGCTGGTGCCAGGTAGCGGCGTGAGGATAGAAAACATCGCGTATTCCAGGTGGTTTTGTTCAATGAAGGCCAAGGTGTCCGCAAAGACCGACTCGTCGTCACAGTCAAATCCGAAAATGAATAAGCCAAATACGGCGATCTTATGTTTATGTATCGCTGCGATAGCTTTGTGATAATCGGCGGCTTTGCCCATATTTTTGTTGGCGGCAATCAGCGAAGACTCCGAAACTGACTCCAGCCCAATCGCTAGGGCTTTGCAGCCACTTTGGCGTGCCAGCGAGAGTAGTTCTTCGTCTTTAGCGGCGCTGATAGAGCATTGACTGCCCCAGCGTATCTTCAAAGGAATCAGCGCTCGGAATAGTTCTTTCGCATAGCGGGGGTTGCCGGCGATGTTGTCGTCGGAGAAGAATACAAAATTCCATTTGAGCTGTCCAGATTCCTTGAGGGCTCGTATCTCATTGACTATGTCCGCAACCGGACGCAGCCGATAAGTTTCTCCGAAAAATTTGATTACCGTACAAAAACTGCAATGGAAAGGACATCCCCGGGTGGTTTGGATGAAGTTCTTTAGCATCCCTTTCTTGTCACGCACCACACTGCGATCAGGCCAAGGAACTTCGGAAAAATCAACCAGGCGATCCCCCTGGTAAACCGGCTGCAAGCTGTCATTTTCGGCATCGACCAGCAGCTGCTTCCATACTAACTCGCCTTCACCGACACAGACCGCGTCGCAATGCTCCAATGCCTCATCCGGACGTGCCGAAGGATGAAAACCTCCCATGACTACCTTCTTGCCGCGCCGGGAAAACTCGTCGGCGATGGCGTAGGCACGCGGGGATTGCGTCGTCATCGCGGTAATGCCCACCAAATCGGCAGAGTAGTCATAGTCAACTTTTTCGCCGATGGTTTCATCCACAACCTTGATAGTGTGGTTCGCTGGGGTTAGGGCAGCCAAGAGTTGAAGCCCACTGGTGGAGAACATGATGGGGTAGGGGATTTTGAAGCCTTCAGGGGATTTGTGGAATCTGCTTTCCAGGTCTGGTGCTATCAGGTAGATATTCATTATCACCGGCCTATATCGGAGTTGTCGCACATTACAGCGCGGGTGAATTTTTGGAATTTCTCAGCGTATCCGCGGTAGCCGAAGTTGAGCGGAAGTGAAAGCCAAGCATCACGATGAAATGGAGCCAGCCGGGCGGCGATACTGGAGATTTTGTAGGTCTGCTCCCATGCCCATGCCGTCCCTGCTTCCAACTGTTCGGCAGTCATTAGTGCAGGCTGGTAGACGCAGTGCTCCACATCGTACATCGCCCAATCTCGTTCGATGATTCTGTTTTCTGCCTCAAGTTGCCGGTAATAGGAGGTTTGCGGAAATGGCGTCAGGATTGAATAACGCGGCAGATCAATTTTTGCCTGCTGCACCATTTCGACCGTGCGTTCGAAGGTGGACGTATCCTCGTTGTCGGCGCCAAAGGCAAAGCAGCCCTGCACCAATATTCCCCCGTGGTGTAGCCGCTTCATCAACTCGGCGTAGTTGCCAACCTTGTTAACTCCCTTGCTGACATATTGCTGTGACTCCTGGTTGACTGATTCAAACCCGATCAGCAACCCTTTGCAGCCGCTTTTTTGAAATACTCCAATGAGCTCATCGTCGATACCAACCGTTGAGGTGGCCAGTCCTAACCAGATTTTCCGTAAGGGAATCAAAGCGGTGAACAACTCTATGGCGTATTCGCGGTTAGCAATTAAATTTACGTCAGGGAAAAGTATGACTTTGCAGTTAAGCGCCTCAATTTCTGCGACGACCTCATTTACTGGACGTTTGTAAACTGTCTTCCCGAACGCTGCTGGATAGGCGCAGAAAGTACACGGTAACGAGCAGCCGCGTACCGCTTCCAAGGTGTTTAACGTTATGTAGCGTTTTTTGTTCAACAGTTCACGGCGCGGGGTAGGCCGTCCAGCAATAGAAAAATCACTAGCTTGGGCGTACCGCGGTTTTAGCTGCTTAGCGGAAAAATCGAGTAATAGTTGCCCGAAGGTGTGTTCTGCAAAGCCGGTAACAACTGCATCGGCATGCTGGGCTGCTTCGTTGGGTAGCAGTGTGGGATGCACGCCGCCGAGGACGACCGGAATGCCCTTTGCACGAAAGTGGTCGGCATATGCGTAACAGCGCGATGCAGTGCCGGTGATGCAGGTGATACAGATCAGATCAGCTTCCAGATCGAGTGGAATCGTACCGGCAGTCTCGTCATAGATGACCGCTTCGGCATTCAATTCGGCCGGAATCAATGCGGCGAGGGTGGTTAAGGTGAGTGGTGCGTAATGCAGCGATTTCCCGAAGCTGCCGTTGAATCTGTGCATGGCTCCTGCCGGAGCGAGGAACGCTATCATCATCGGACACCTCCTACATAAAAGACGCTACAGCCATCAGGATGTACATGAGCATAACGGCAAAGGCAAGTGTTTTACTTTTCCCAATCCTGCCGAGCAGCATTTGGGGATGTGATGCCAGGCGAACCGAATTCCTATACGCCGGTACCACCAGCAACGCCACTATTACGGCGGTTGCCCCTCCGGCAATCTGCATCAGCTCCAGAAAACCAGCCGTCGGTAGCAGCGCGATAATGAAGGCCGGTAGCGTTGCGACTAGCCAAGATATGGTGTGATTTGATTTAAAAAAGGCGCCGGTCATATCGCATAGCTGCAACGATATTGACCAGAATGTTCCCAGCATGGCTCCGAAGATAAACAGCGAACCCACAACATTGACTACCGGCCCGAGCGCTTTTGCCCATCCCACGATTGCGACTTCGGTTACCGGTTGGGATGAAATGAGTACGCAAATCGTGATTATGGCGATCACGCACAGATTGATTCCCAGCCCAGCGGTTACTGATCGCAGCAGTTTTTTCCGCGAACCCCCCAGACCTGAAGCAGCTTGGGGGACGGCAAACAGTGACGACAAACTGAACATGATCATGCCGTAAACCGCTAGCACTGGTTGGGGTTCGCCCCCCAAGGCTGGCAGCCCACCAGAGTGCATGAACGAAAGAACAGCCATGATTGCTACGAAAACAACAATGATGGCCATGACGATGACTTCATTTGCTGCCACTTTTCGCAACCCGAGAAAAACCACGAAAGCAGCAAATACAAAGAATATAATCATGCCGCCAGTTATTGGGATGTCAATCAGGCCAGCCAGGATTTCACCAGAGCCTGCAACATACGCCGCCAGGTTGCAGACCAAAGTGAGAGCCATCAAGGCATAGAATCCGATCCGCAGCGGTTGTTTGCCGCGAAAAAGATGTTTGGTGAATACACTCAGCAACTCGCTGGAATAGTCGGTGCGTACCGACAATTCAGCGACCATGATGTGAAGCACGACCGTAACGGCATATGCGATCACTGCTACGACCAATGTGGATGCCAGTCCAGCTCGTTGCGCCAAATAGGGCACAGCCATGACACCGCCGCCGATTCCGGCGCCAGCAACCAGGCAGGTAGCTTGTAATGTCGAGAGTTCTTTTTGCATTTTGACCTTGGCTAAGTGTATTCGCATGGAAAACAAAGCAGTTGTCCAGCACGCCTGTTTGAGGAAATGTCTACATTGGGGGGCATCCTTACGAATGGCAAAGTGGGCTGGGGAACAATCAACTCAGAGTTGATTGCGACGCTGCTACGCAGCGCGACCAGATGACATATAAGGGGTGTCAGGTGTTTTCCTTAACTGGTTGCGTCCCTGATTGCCCTTTCTCTTGTCTTTCGACATCCCCACTATGGCTCTCTGCTGTAGAATCGCAATACTACCGAGGAGGGTGCATGAATCGCTGTATGGTCTGCGAGAAAGACGCAGTACAGAAAGTTCCTTTCGTTTTTGCCGAGGGAAAGAAACTTGACTATGAACAGAAGCGACTAAAGGGGGTTGCCTACATTGGTCTTTGCGTGGACTGCTTTGCAAAGGAGTCAGATGGTGTTGTTCGCAAGGCTGTGAGAAAGTCCTCCTTGGCAGCAATCGGTATTTTCGCTGCCACCATCATCGGTGTTATCGCGTTAGCGAGTTTTCTTGATAGTGGAAATAATGGCACACTGATTTTTTTGTTGATGATGGCTGGCGTTATCGGCAGTGTAATTCCATTTTTCCTTGTCATCAAGCCGACTCGTGTTCGTCGGAAATACCGACGTGGAAGAGTTGATTCTTCGGTTTACATACGCGATTGCGTGGACGAGCTTGTTGAAAAAAGAGCCGTTTTGTTGGATGCATACGAGAGAGCCACATCGAGTGGTGTTCTAACTTTAAGTGACGTAATTTTCAACTGGGAGATCTTGCGAAGCCTCCAGATTGATTCTACTAAGAGCTTTGAAGACCCGAATATCTCTTCAGCTGTACGCTCACCTATTCAGTGTGGTCATGATACTCAATGGATGCCTGCCGTATTTGAAACGAATGAGGGTAAAATTGTTGTAAATGACGTAGGTGACCTTCCTCTCTTTGTGTGTTTAGTTGGTGAAATGTATGAGAGCTCAGACAATACCCAAAGCGCTGGCAACAGGAGGAAAGCACTTCTGGCAGTCCAAAATTACCTTGTAAATGTTTCTAACTGACATTGCGGGCAGTGTGCCGCAATCTTTCAATGCTTTCATTCGCAGCTTCAAGCTACCAACACGAACTGCATTAGTCGTCGGTTATCGGCTCGTCGTTTTGACCCAAGATACCTGAGCCGAGTAGTGTAGGTAGCTGGTTTGTGAACCAGTGCTGTGCGCAGCCTGGACCTGAACATGAAAACGCGTTCAAACGAACGCAGCAAAACTATCCAACGAAAGGGATACTGCGCCAGTGCCTACAATTCAGCAGTTGGTCCGAAAGGGTCGTACTGACAAGGTCAGCAAGTCAAAGACGCCCGCATTGAAGGGTTCTCCGCAACGACGGGGCGTCTGCACTCGCGTTTACACGACCACTCCGAAGAAGCCGAACTCGGCACTTCGCAAGGTGGCTCGGGTTCGCTTGTCATCTCAGGTAGAGGTAACTGCCTACATTCCAGGAGTCGGACACAATCTTCAAGAACACTCGATGGTTCTGGTACGTGGCGGACGTGTGAAGGACTTACCAGGTGTGCGTTACAAGATCATTCGCGGCGCATTAGACACCCAAGGCGTAAAGAATCGTAAGCAGGCGCGCAGTCGTTACGGCGCGAAGAAGGAGAAGTAATGCCACGCAAAGGCCCGCCTTCCAAGCGTCCAGTAGTAATCGATCCGGTATACGGCTCGCCGCTAGTCTCGCAGTTGGTTTCCAAAATCTTGCTCAACGGTAAGAAAACTGTCGCCCAAAGCATCGTCTACGGTGCGTTGGAAGGAACCAGGGAGAAGACTGGAATCGAGCCACTACAGACACTAAAGAAGGCTTTGGACAATGTACGCCCAGCGGTCGAGGTTAAAAGCCGCCGTGTGGGTGGTGCCACCTATCAAGTGCCAGTGGATGTGAAGCCAGCTCGGGCGAACACCTTGGCGATGCGATGGTTGGTTATGTTTTCTAGGCAGCGTCGCGAGAAGACTATGACCGAAAGGTTGATGAACGAGTTGCTGGACGCCTCAAACGGTCTGGGTGCTTCCGTCAAAAGGCGTGAAGATACCCATAAGATGGCCGAGGCGAACCGCGCGTTTGCTCACTATCGCTGGTGAGGTAACCTATGGCTGCTGGAACTGACCTTTCTAAGGTTCGCAATATTGGCATCATGGCACACATTGATGCCGGAAAAACGACGACGACTGAACGCATACTGTTCTTCACCGGAATCACCTACAAGATAGGTGAAGTCCATGATGGCGGCGCCACTATGGACTGGATGGAGCAGGAGCAAGAACGCGGCATCACTATCACGTCTGCTGCAACGACAGCTTTCTGGAAAGATCACCAGATCAACATTATTGACACCCCTGGCCACGTCGATTTCACAGTCGAAGTGGAACGCTCACTGCGCATTCTCGACGGCGCAGTAGCGGTTTTCGACGGTGTAGCCGGTGTGGAGCCGCAGTCGCAGACAGTTTGGCGCCAAGCAACCCGTTACCAGGTGCCGCGGATTTGTTTCGTTAACAAAATGGATCGCACCGGGGCATCGTTTGAATACTGCGTGCGTTCGATTCGAGAACGGCTGAACGCGGTTCCGGCTATCATCCAACTCCCCATCGGGGCAGAAGCGAGTTTCTTAGGAGTGATCGACCTAATCGAAATGCGCGCGCTGATGTGGCATGGCGAGACTGAAAA
>WRJP01000068.1 GCA_009778535.1 Propionibacteriaceae bacterium
ACCCTCCAGACCCGCTGGTTGAGTGCAAACCGCAGGTTTGTGTATCGAAACCGAGGGTCAAAACCACGAGAAAGTTCACCAGCTACTGTCGTCACCTTTGATTTCGATAAATCGGCCTGTGGCCGACACTCAATCAGCAGGAATTGCGACCGGCGGCAACCTACCAGAAGCTACGGGGCGTAGGGGACGACCTCGTTCTTGGGGACGACAGTAAGGCCGTTCTCAATGTAATAACCCCGCGCCGCATCGAGTTCTTTATCGACCCCGATTTCAACCCCGTCTGGCACGACCACGTTCTTGTCAAGGATGCAGTTTTCCACCTTGGAGCTGCGGCCAATCTGGCAGTTATTCAAAACGACCGAATGCTCAATCCTTGCCCACTTGTCAACAAAAACGTTCGGTGAAAGCACGGAGTGCTCCACATCGCCGCCCGAAATTAGGCAACCCGAAGACACGATTGACTCCTCCGCTGTTCCCCGCAAGACGAATTTCGCACCCGAGGATTGGACTTGTGAAGTCCAGATCGGCCATTTGGTGTTGTAAAGGTTGAACTCAGGGTCAACTGAAATCAAATCCATGTGCGCTGCATGGTAGGCCGTGATCGTTCCGACATCGCGCCAGTAGTTCTGATCTTTTTCAGTGGAGCCAGCTACGTGATTATCGGCGAAATCATAGACCTGCGCAACGCCTTGTTTCACTAAAGCTGGAATTATGTCGCCGCCGAGATCATGTCTTGAGTCTTCCGCGTTAGCATCTGCAACTAAAGCATCGACAAATGCCTTCCTGGTGAACACATAGTTTCCCATCGAAGCGAAACTCTCATCTGGACTGTCCGGCAACCCGGGCGGATCGTCGGGCTTTTCCAGGAATTCGTCGATTTTTCCATTCGCTCCGGCAGCGATAATCCCAAAGGCACTGGCGGTAGCTCGCGGCACCCGGATTCCGGCGACTGTAGCATCCAGTCCGGAATCGATGTGCGACATTAGCATCTGCTCCACATCCATGCGATAGATGTTGTCGGCACCGAACACCACTACATAGTCGGGGTCTTCGTCGCGCACTAGGTTCAGCGATTGGTAGATGGCATCAGCACTGCCCTGATACCACCACTTTCCGGTTCGCTGTTGTGCGGGTACCGATGTGACGTATGATCCCAACACCGTCGACATCCGCCAAGCGACCGAGACGTGTCTATCGAGCGAATGTGACTTGTATTGAGTGAGAACACAAATTTTAGTCAGGTCAGAATTGACCAAATTAGACAGCACAAAATCAATGAGCCGATAGGTTCCACCAAACGGAACAGCAGGCTTAGCTCGGTCGGCAGTCAACGGCATCAGCCGCTTTCCTTCGCCACCAGCAAGAACAATAGACAAAACGTGAGGGCGTTCCATACCACGAACTTTAGCCCTTATCGGGTTCGGCACAACTGATCTCAAGAAAATATGATGTTTAACCTCACCAATTGGACGATCTAGCGTTTGTTCACCAAAAATTGTGACATTATCAAGGTATGCGAGTCTCAATTCTCACCCGCGAGTACCCTCCATTCATCTACGGCGGGGCTGGTGTCCATGTTGGCCAGTTGGTTCCCCAACTACGCAAGCTAGTCGATCACGTTGATGTGCAAGCGATGGGCGAACCGCGCGAAACAGCGACGGCTCATCCGGAGACCTTTCCCGAAGGTGCGAATCAGGCGCTGCGGGTACTCGGCACCGATGTAGCAATGGCCGCAGCCATTCCTGACGATACCGACGTTGTGCATTCCCACACGTGGTACGCCAACTTTGCTGGTCTGGTCAGTTCAAAATACCTAGATATTCCGCATGTAGTCACCTCGCACTCCTTGGAGCCGCATCGACCTTGGAAGGCTGAACAGCTTGGCGGTGGCTATCGGGTTTCCTCGTGGGCGGAAAAAACGGCTTTTTTGGATGCTGCTGCGGTCATCGCGGTAAGTGCCGGAATGCGAAAAGATGTACTCGATTCATACACCGATCTCGACCCAGATAGAGTCCATGTCGTCCGAAATGGCATCGATACCGATGAATTCTCTCCTGACCCGGCTCATGATGTCCTCGATTCGCTGGGAGTAAACCTGGATCGTCCCTTAGTGGTTTTCGTTGGACGAATCACCCGTCAAAAAGGACTGGTACATCTGGTTCGTGCCGCAGAACAGCTCGACTCCAGCACGCAGCTGCTGCTGCTGGCGGGAGCGCCAGACACCCCAGAAATTGCTGCTGAGTTCGATCAAGCCTTTGGAGCTTTGAGCAAAACTCGACCTGTGACCTGGGTGAAAGAGATGCTGCCGCGGGCATCTGTACGTCAGGTGCTGACACATGCGACGGTGTTTGCGTGTCCTTCCATCTATGAACCGCTGGGAATCGTAAATCTGGAAGCGATGGCATGTGAAACCGCAGTCGTGGCTTCTGCGGTAGGCGGGATTCCCGAAGTTGTGGTTGATGGTCAAACCGGAACCCTGGTTCCTTACGACCCAGCATTGGCAAACGATCTGACCTATATTGCCGACTTTGAAGCCCAATTTGCCGAAGCGATCAACGCATTAACCCGTGACCTCGACAAGGCGCAGTTAATGGGACAAGCTGGCAGGCAGCGTTGCATCGAAGAATTCTCCTGGGAAAAAATCGCACAACAAACCTGTGACGTATATCAAAAAGCGATCACCTGGCAACGCCAGAAATAGTCAAGCACGGGCGCTCCTGCCTGGGTTTAGGCCGGTAACAAACTTACGACGTCCTCCAGCGCAGCTTTAAGTTCGGAAGCCTCGGCGGCATTCAATTCGATTACCAGTCGGCCTCCGCCTTCGGCTGGGATTCGCATCGCAATAATCCGCCCCTCCTTGGCAACTTCGATAGGGCCGTCCCCAGTTCGCGGTTTCATTGCTGCCATTACGCACCTCAATCTCAAGCAGAATGCCTCTATTATTCCACTTTTTTGCCCGCGTGAAAAAACTCCTGCCTTGCGGTGCCCACTAGTTCGCTTTCTCAATGAATTCAAGTTCAGTTTCAACGACCGATTCTTCGGGTATGTCCAACTGGTTGGCCACTCGCTCCAACAGTTCGTCAACCTGCTCCGTAGAGTAGCCGCGAAACACCACGTTGAAACGCACGTCACGAATGTCGTCGCCTGTCAGTACCCCGACTGGAATCTGAGCCTTCGGCGCGTCAGCGATTGTGGGCGGCAGCTCACCGAAGCGTCCGCTAGCTACGACTGCACCCAAACCCAGCACGGCCACCACCAAAATCCACAAAAACCACTCCACGGTTAAAGCCTACTTTCCATTAGCGAGCAGTAACTAGTTCAACTGCGGTTTCGGGGTCGTCGGTCAACTGCAATAAATCCAGATCAGGGACGGAAATATAATCATCGGCCAGCATTTGTCCGCGCAGCCACTGTAATAAACCGCTCCAATAGTTCGAGTCGTAGAGCACGATTGGGAATGATTTTACTTTCTGGGTCTGCACCAGTGTCAGCGCCTCGAATAGTTCGTCAAAAGTTCCAAAGCCGCCCGGCATCACGATAAATCCTTGGGAGTATTTCAAAAACATCACTTTCCGAACGAAGAAGTAGCGGAAGTTGATTCCCAACGAAACATAATCGTTGATCATTTGCTCGAATGGAAGCTCGATACCTAGACCAACCGATACTCCCCCAGCTTCTAGGGCACCCTTGTTTACTGCCTCCATGATGCCCGGGCCGCCGCCGGTGATCACACCGTAACCTTTTTCCGCTAGTCGCTTGCCTATTTCGCAGGCAGCGGTATAACGCGCGTCGTCAGGTTGTACCCGTGCCGACCCAAAGACTCCAATCGCGGAGCCAAGTTCAGCTAAAGTTCCGAAACCGTCTACAAATTCTGACTGAATTCGCAGCACTCTAAACGGGTCTGCATTCACCCATGAAGTATCCGAGCCGTCCGAAAGTAGCCGCTCGTCTGTGGTAACTGGTTCATTGTGGTCAAATACCCGAAATGCGGAACCTTGAATCTGCCTACTCATAGACACGACATTAGCTCATCGAAGCCAATCAATGAGCGAAGCCATGGGGTCAGTTGGGTAAAACTTTGCTAACGCACAGGCCACTAGCCTAGAAATCGCAGCATGGCCGCAAAACAGGAGTGCAACTGCGAAACCTCAACGTACTCGTCGTCTGTATGGGCTTTGCCTGGGTCTCCTGGCCCGTAGTTCAGGGCGGGGATTCCCAAAGCTGCGAAGCGGGCGACATCAGTCCAGCCGTATTTGGGGCTGACGTTTCCTTTGACGGCCTTCACAAAATCCTGCGCTAACTCGGTATTCAAGCCAGGACGCGCTCCGGAAACTGAATCAATGATCTTCGGAGTGTATCCGAGGAATAGTTGCTTGATGTAGTCATGGGCATTGGCCTCGTCTCGATCGGGAGCGAAGCGGAAGTTAATGGTGATGGTGCAGCTATCAGGGATGATATTTGTGGCGACTCCGCCATTGATAGCGACCGCGTTTAACCCTTCGCGGTATTCCAATCCGTCCACTGCAACGACACGAGGTTTGTAGCGATAAAGCCTTGCCAGAACGTCAAAAACGTCGTGGATCGCGTTGTGGCCTAGCCACGCCCTTGCCGAATGCGCTTTCACGCCCTTAGTCTCGATCTCAAACCGCACGCTGCCTTGGCAACCTGCTTCAATTTGCGCTGATGTCGGTTCCATTAAGATCGCCAAATCTGCTTGTAGCTCCGGCGCGGATAGTCTGCCTAGCCCGTTGCGGGATGCCTCGACTTCTTCGTGGTCATAGAAAATCCAAGTGAGGTCATGCACTGGATTTTGCATCTTGGCGGCGGCAGCCAACATCACTGCAATTCCAGCTTTCATGTCCGCTGCACCACGGCCGTACACCCTGTCGCCTTCCAGACGCGAAGGCAGGTTGTTCGCGACTGGCACGGTATCTAAATGTCCGGCAATGACGATGCGGTGCGGTTTACCGTTATCGGTTCGTGCTATCACCAAATCCTGGTTGCGCTCGACATTGAGGTGTTGGTAGGAACGCAGTGAGTGTTCCACCGCATCTGCCAGCGCCTTCTCGTTTCCACTCACACTCTCAATATCAACTATTGCTTGAAGTAGTGTGACTAAATCCGCTCCCAGTTCTAACTCCATGTCATCCATTATTCCTCACTCAGCAGGACTTTAGCTGATCGGGTAACCTTACGAGCATGACGCGCTACGCACACGGGTGGGGACTCACGACGATACATGAATCTGGTCAAGTGTTGGATGCTTGGTTCCCAGCACCGCAGATCGGAGAAGGACACCCAGACAAAGAGCCAGTGGGATTTCGAGCCGCGCTGCGGCAAGATGCAAAACGAAAAACCCGAGTCGAGTCGCAGTGGCTGCAAATCAACTTTGACACTCCACCTGCGGATGTTCTGGACGCGTATTTGCGGCTGCACCTACTCAGCCACCGGCTATGTCAGCCGCGCACGATAAATCTGGAAAACATTTTCTCGGTATTGCCCAATGTCGTCTGGACTTCCGCTGGCCCGTGTGCGGTAGATGATTTTGAAAATACTCGACTCGCTCTGCGTGCAGAAGGTCGCAGCAGCACAGTTTATGGGGTGGACAAGTTTCCGCGCATGGTGGATTACGTAGTCCCTAGTGGGGTTCGGATTGCTGACGCAGATCGGGTACGACTCGGCGCATATTTGGCGACCGGAACTACCGTCATGCACGAAGGATTCGTTAACTTCAACGCTGGCACCTTGGGGGCGTCGATGATTGAAGGACGCATATCTTCAGGCGTGATCGTCGATGACGGAACCGATGTTGGCGGCGGTGCCTCAATCATGGGCGTGTTGTCGGGCGGCGGCAAAGAGCAGATTTCTGTCGGAAAGCGATGTCTACTCGGAGCCGAGTCCGGAATCGGAATATCACTTGGCGATGATTGCGTAGTAGAAGCCGGTTTGTACCTCACTGCTGGAACCAAGGTCAGCCTAGAAGACGGCTCGGTAGTCAAAGCATCCGAACTCAGCGGGAAGTCCGGACTGCTTTACCTGCGCGACTCAATCTGCGGCAAAGTCATTGCGAAAAAACGAACAGGTATCGTCGAACTGAATGAAGCACTCCACGCAAACTAGAACTCACCTGCTGAAAAAGCTGCTTGCAACGGCCACCAGCGTCGCGGTGGCTGCCCTGGTTTTGAGCGGCTGTTCCTGGTCTGGGGAACCCTCTGGAATTTCGGAACGCTGCCAGGCAAAGTTGAGCAGTCACACTACAGTGATAGACATCGAACAGGCCGAAAACGCGGCGTTGATTGCGGGTATGACGATCAAACGTTCGTTAGTCCCACGCGCAGCCTCTATCGCGTTGGCTACCGCGTATCAAGAATCGAAGATTCGCAATCTCGACTACGGGCATTCCGATTCGATAGGGATTTTTCAGCAGCGCCCTTCCCAAGGCTGGGGAACCATCGAAGAAATCATGGATCCTTGGTATTCCACTACTCAGTTCTATAAAACGATGGAACGGGTCAAGAAGTGGGAGACCAAAGATATTAACGATGTTGCTCAAGCTGTACAACGCAGCGCCTTCCCACAGGCCTACCGGCAGCATGAATCCAACGCCCGAGCTTTAGCCAGTGCTTTAACTGGAGAAACTCCAGCCGTATTTTCCTGTTCAATACAGCTTCTCGGCAATCCCGAGCCGAAAGCTATGACTGATTTTCTGACAAAAACCTATGGCAAGAAAGAAATTACTGTAACTTCTACTCGCGGCGGTCTCGTAATCGACACTTCATCACCACGCGTAGCTTGGGCAGTTGCACAGGGCGCGGTAGCCAACGCAAAACGCTATGGGATTGCCAAAGTCCAAACCCAGCAGCATTCCTGGCAACCCCTACCTTGGAAGTTGTCAGACTGGGAAGATGACGAAAACGCCCCCACAAATCAAGTTTTGATCACTTTCACCACCGGTTGAGTGCCCTCGTCTCTTCCACCCTTGGTGTTTCGATACACCGACCCTAAGGTCGGCACTCAACCACCTTCGGTATTTCGATACGGCCTTCGTCAATCTGCTAGCGCAGTTTCGATACACCGGACGTTGCCCGGCACTCAGACAACGGAGTTGAAGAGCCGGTCGCAGGCGGCAGCGACGTGTTCGTCGGTTGCTGTCAATGCAACCCGGACATGGGATGAAGCAGCGTCGGCGTAGAAACTGCCCGGAGCGACCAAAATCCCCCGTTTGGCAAAATAGTCAACCGTGCTCCAACAGTCCTCGTCGCGGGTCACCCACAGATAAAGCGAACCTTGGGAGTGATCAATCTGAAAACCACATGCTTGGAGTGCTGCTCGCAGTTTGACGCGGCGTGCCGCATAACGCGCGCGTTGTAGTTCGACATGGGAATCGTCGCCTAGCAATGGAATCATCGCCGCCTGCACCGGAGCAGGCACCATCATTCCCATATGTTTGCGTATCTCCAGCAGCACCGTCACGAGCTGGGCATCCCCAGCGATAAAACCGGCGCGATATCCGGCCAGATTAGAACGTTTCGAGAGCGAATGCACCGCTATCAATCCACTGGTGTCCCCATCGCAAATCATGGCATCGAGTACTGAAACAGGTTGTGCGTCCCAACCAAACTCGCCATAACATTCATCACTGGCCAACACAGCCCCGACAGCACGGGTCGCATCAACCCAAGCCCTGGTTTGGACCGCGTCCAGAATCTGTCCGTGCGGATTGGCAGGCGAGTTAATCCAAACCAGTTTCGGCCGCAACGCCACCAACTCATCGGGGTCGTCGCAGCAAACGACTTCGCAACCAGCTAACTTGGCACCCACATCGTAGGTGGGGTACGCCAGCGTCGGGATTACAACTACGTCTTGGGCACCCAACCCCAGCAGTGTCGGCAAGATAGCCACGAACTCTTTGGACCCGATTACCGGCAACACCTGTTGTTCGAGCAAATAGCCAGCGTTCCATCGCCTTCCCAAATAGCCAATGATGGCTTCCCGCAACGCCTGTGTCCCCCACGTTTGCGGATACCCAGGGGCGAGCGCCGCAGCGCGCAGCGCCTCCATCGCTACGCCAGGGGTCGGGTCAACCGGAGTGCCTACAGACAGATCAACAATGCCCCCCTGATGACATTCAGCCTTAGCCTTCGCACCAGCCAGCGAATCCCAAGGAAAATCTGGCAGACGCGACATAAGTAGATTCTTCACAAAAGCTCCAGACGGCACCTAACCGACAGCGGATGCGCTAGCAGCGCCGACTCGAAGTTGGAAAACGTAGCCCAACTTAGACAGTTTTTTCGTCTTATCTCTATCAGGGGAGAGCTGCAACGAAGGGATGGTCGGCATCGAATGGGCCATGCTTTGAAGCGCCGCCAGGTGATCCGATTTCTGCGAAGAACTCAGCAGCTACCTTAATGAATTCTGCCTGATCTTCTGGTACGTCATCTTCGTGGAAAATTGCCTCATTGGGGCATGCTGACATGCAAGCGCCACATTCAACACACTCTTCGGGATTGATATAGAGGCAGCGCACCCCTTCGTAGATGCAGTCGGTGGGACATTCTTCGACACATGCCATGTCTTTGACGTCTACACAAGGTTGAGTGATGACATAAGCCATTTTGTAAACTCCTGAATACGATGGACAGTAAAGCTAGCTCTAGTGTAATCCTAGAATCTTGTTTGCTTTGCAATTGTTCGGGTTAATCATTCGGGTTTCTTGCCGCAGACCACTTTGGTCAGCGAGTTGTACGACCAGGCGAAGGGCTCCGTCTTGATTAACTTTCCCTCTTGGTAAAAGAGGCGGTTGTAGGTCACATCAAAACCGCTCATCGCATCTTGCGGGACACATCCAGGTGAAGTGTTGTAAATGGTCGCCCCTGGTGCTCTCCAATTGCTGGTTTTCGGTTCGGATGCTTTGATTTCGTAAACTTTCGTCGACCAAACTCGCACGGTCACCGAACCCTGGCTGCCAGTTTTACCGGTAATCCAGGCTTGCAGCAACACGCCGTGGGGGGAATCATTCTCGAACTGCATATCTACCATCTTCCAGTCAAGGGTCGCTTCCCTTCCTTTCGGATAGCGGCTGAAATATAGTGAGTGCGGCTTATGGTAGATATCTTTCAGCCCGGCAAAAAAGATGGCGTTAAAGGTCGTTGTCGTAGACTGCGAAATACCGCCGCCGTAAATATTGGGGTCAATTTTCCCATTTGCAATACCGCCACCTTTCATCCAACCGCTCGCTGCGGTTCGTTCCCCAAGAAGTTGATTCATTGAAAAGACTTCACCCGGGGCAAGATAGGTACCGTTGATCAACTTGGCTGCCTTGCCGATGTTGTTGTAACGGTATGCAGTACCAGGAAAATAGGTAGTGAATTCACCGGTGATCTCTTTAACCCCCATCGCCTGCGCATCAGCTTTGGTGAAGTTAGCGGGTCTGGAAGCAGTATCCACAACTATTTTGCGGGCACCGCCTGTACTCAAGATCGGTACCAATTCTTGGGTCAATTTCGCAATG
>WRJP01000069.1 GCA_009778535.1 Propionibacteriaceae bacterium
AAGGCGTGCCACATCTTCGGGGGCGTCTTGCATGAATTTTGATCTAAATAAATCCCATGACACCAGGGTCGTACCATCTGGACTTTCTGCGGCGCTAGCCATTGCCTTTTTCTTTTGTTCTGGTGGCACGTTGTCACTGACAGACTGGCCGTCAGCAATAACAAAGGCGGTATGAAACACCAACCGCTGGATCCGATCTGGTATGACTTGCCAAACTGGGGCAATAACAGATCCAGCAAAACTGTGTCCAACAAGAATTACCTGCCTCAAATCTAGGCGGGTTATTTCATCGACAACGGCCGCAACATAATGCGAATGGTTTATTCCCGCACGTCCTGCCAACCGCATGGAGCCAGGGAGGGCAGGTGTCACCACACGATTTCCCTGCTCTCGCAGCGCCCAGGCTACAGGTTCCCATGCCCAGCTGCTGTGCCATGAGCCGTGTACCAGCACATAGGTGTTTCGCATCTGTTTGACCTTAAAAGTTGCTTAACCGGCTCTACTGATTCGACACGACAAGGTGTGTTATCAGTAGAGCCGGTTAATAGCTGAATTGTTTTCCAATAGGCAATAACGGCGCTTACTTACGGAAGTATGGCTCCTTCAAGCGACTGACGCCCCTGAGTAATGCCTACTGCTTCATTGGCGACGATCATTGTCATGAGGTCGGCCTCAAGCAACTCTCCACTAAACTCTGGCAGTGGCGTGTCTCTAACGACCGCAATGTCTAACCCGGTCATCTCAGCGCAATGGGTCATGGCTGTTTCGGAGTTAGCTGCAATCCAAGCAATAGCCTCATCAATGGCGGCGCGGAAGCGTGTGATAACTTCGCCGTTCGCCAAAGCCCAATCTTTATCGGCAATGAAGAAAGCGTTCGTTGATCTGTCAGAGTTGATTGCGATCTGGCTGGCTTCTGTAACCGGTTCAGAGATGCTGCGATGGCCGGCCAATTCAATAACCCTGGAGTAAGGAATAACCGAAACTGCTGCATCAATGTTGCCGGCTTTGATTTGGTCTTCCATGTTTGCGAACGGGGTAGCCACAAAGTCGAAATCATCCTTGCCGATACCTTGTTGCATGGCAACGTATTGCATGGCGATGGTCGACGCAGACGTTACGTTGACTACACCAACTCGCTTGCCGACCAGATCTTTGAGTTCCTGGTAGGGACTGTCGTTAGCAACCATTACATAGGTGTTTGGTTCTTTCGCTGTGTTTAACGCCACGTTCGACACGGCGATGATTGAGATCCCCTCAGAAAGTGCTGACAGGAAACCCGATGGCGTTTGCATTACCATATCGAATTGCTTGCCCAGCGAGCTTGTAGCGGTTGCGGTATTGGTTTGAGCCTCCATCGTGACGTTCAAACCGTGCTTTTGGAAAATCCCTTCTTTGCCCGCAACGAATGGGGGTAGCAGTGGCGATGAATACGTGAACGAAATGTGGAGATCCACCGGCACCCAAGCCGATTCTGTTGGGGTTGCAGATTCTGATGCAGAAGGTGGAGGTGGAGGTGGAGCGGATGATGGAGCAGTTTCTCCACCACATGCGGTGAGGCTCATCGTCGCGATTGCGAGCACACCGAGCGCTCCTATTAGACGACGAAACTGAGTGCTTGATTTTTTGGTTTTCATTTTCTCATGCTCTCTGACTTGTCTTGCTTGCGTGAAGCAAGTATGGAAACCTATCTCTCGTCTGCTTTCATGAAACGCTCGGCTGCAACGAGTGCCATCTGGACACCCGAACAGGATGATCTTTCACTTAGACTGACGGTATGCCTGCTGTTTTCCTCAGCTCGGCTACCATCGCCACGCAAAAGTGTTTCACTGAACGAGACAGTGTTTTATTGTATAGCAATGCCGGTTTTTAGTCAAACCTTTTGATTTGAAATAAACAAAGAATCCGAGTGCTGGCGACGCTAGTTGACCACAGCTATCATTTCTCTTTATTAACTCTAAATAGACCGAAAGCGAAATCCTCTTTACTGAACCTGGTTGAGTGTAGTCTACTTCGTTTAAGTCTGATCAACGAGAGAGGGTGAAAATCGGTGAAACGGTTCATTACGTTCGGCGAAATAATGCTGCGGCTCGCCCCCCGAGGCAACCTCCGGCTACTTCAAGAGCAGTACTTTGAGGCTACGTTTGGCGGCGGTGAAGCAAATGTTGCAGTGTCGCTTGCTCAGTTTGGTCTAGACAGCGCCTACTTAACCCTGCTGCCGACCAATGACATTGGCTTGGCGTGTACTAGGGAACTGCGAGGCTTCGGTGTGGACACCTCGCCAATCGTGACGAAGCCCGGAAGAATCGGAGTTTACTTTGTCGAACCTGGATCGAATATGCGCCCGTCAAAAGTTATCTATGACCGGGCAGACTCTGTGATCGCTACGGCGCAACTAGAAGATGTCGATTTCACTGCTGCATTCAGTGGTCGGGATTGGCTTCACGTTACCGGTATTACTCCAGCCATCAGCAGCAATGGGGCGGAACTGACCCGTGAAGCGGTTAGGGTGGCGAAGCAGCTCGGCCTGACGGTCTCATGCGATCTTAACTATCGCTCAAGCTTATGGAAGTATGGGGTTGAACCACAAAGTGTGATGAGCGAACTGGTTCCTTTCGTTGATGTTTTAATCGCAAATGAGGAAGATATCCAGAAAATGCTTGGGTTGGAAGCCGCAGCAGTTGATGTGAGTTCAGGTGAACTTGATACCGCCGAATACCAGCAGCTTGCAGAAACGGTCTTTACCAAATACCCGCAGCTACGTCTAGTTGCAACTACGCTCAGAGAATCAAAGAACGCGAATCAAAATGACTGGGCTGCATGCGTTTTCGATGGATCCCAGTTCCTAGTTTCGCGCAAGTATTCCATAACCGACATCGTGGATCGTGTGGGCGGAGGAGATTCGTTCGCAGCAGGTTTCATCTACGGTCTGAACGAGCTTTCCGACCTTCGGGAGGCACTGGAGTTCGCAGTGGCGGCAAGCGCACTCAATCACACGATACGCGGCGACTTCAACCGAGTGTCTCCAAGCGAAGTGCTGGCACTGATGGGCGGCGACACTTCGGGACGAGTTAAGCGGTAGCAGCAATCTCCTGTGCCGCTAGCTATTAGAAAGTGCCGCCTTCGTTTTCTCAAGGAAATGGCGCGTCGCTTCGGCTGTAGAGTGCGTCGTATTGGGATGGCTTGTTTCTTGGTTATTGTCTGGCGTGGCCGAGCATCTTGGAAATCGAGGCTGCGGTCTGCATAGTTGCTTCACTAATCGATTCAATCTCCGCCAGAATCCGCTCTGCCGGTCCAGCAACACTCAGCGATGCGACCGGTCGGTTGAGATAGTTTAAGATGCTCGCGCCGCAGCAAGCGACAGCTTCGACGTTCTCGCAATTGTCAATGGCATAGCCACGAGCTCGGCTTTCCCGGATATCCTCAATGAGTTTGTCAACGTCGGTAATAGTTTGTGGGGTTCGTTGTGACAGCGTGAGTCGATGCACAACACTTAACATTTCGGCATCTGGCAGATTGGACAAGAAGGCTCTGCCCATGGAAGTGCAGTGTAACGGGTTACGCTGCCCGATCTCTGAAGAATGAGCCACTGCATGCCAGCCCATTTCTTTGTGCACGTATACCATTTCGTCGTCGCTGTTCACTGCGAGAAAAACAGTCTCTCCAACGCGCTGAGCTAGTTCTTGCATTGGCACACGTGCCACCTGTGCGACATCAAGGTACGCTACCGCTGCCATGCCTATTTCGGCTGCCTGAAAACCCAAACTTAACTGGCGTCCGCTATCCATCCGCTCCAATAAGCCATACTCGCAAAGGGTGTTGAGAATTCGATAAGTTGTGCTGCGGCTGAGGTTCATTTCGCGGGCAATGTCGGAAGGACTCCAGCGGGGTTTATGTACGAATAGCCTAAGTATCTTAAGGCTGCGACTCAAGATACCTTTCGGTTCTTCAGCGCGTTCGATCTCTACTTCCGATGTGGGCAACAGATCACCTCTGAGCTGCGGCAAACAGTTAATGTTTGCACGTTTATCGTCACTTGCGTTTGTATTAGTAGAGCGTCTAGCCGACACTGCCATCCATTGACAGCTACACTCTCTATAAGACTACAATAGCTCATTCAGTGAGCACATGCACTACTGAATGAGAGAATGTGACTGGACCCAACTCTGCAAGCTCAATAGTGGAAATACGATCTGCGGTGTGTCTGCGGTTGTCGTCCGGCCAGGCAACGGTGAGACGGGTAAGAACGTGAAAACTGTCTTCTTCAAAGCGGTAGTCGATGTTGAAAAATGTATGGGGTGTTCGATCTGCACCAAGGTTTGCCCCACGACAGCGATTTTCATGCGTGCACGATTTGCCGTCGTCGAGGAATACCGGTGTTCTGGTTGTAGGGCTTGCGTTCAAGCCTGCCCATTCCAAGCCCTAACTTTGGAACCAACTGACAAGGTGACCGATCCCCGTGCTTCTGTGGCTCTCGTCCGTCCTCCCTGGACGATAGGAGAGGAGAAAGCTGCATGGGTCTCACAGCGGAAAGCTGCTGCACGCGAATTATGTCAGCGAGCAGGACTTCACCCCGATCAACAAATCTGTATGTGCACTGACGACCTCCTGGCTGAGGATGTGGCCGCAGCCGTACTAGCTGGTAAAACTCAACCCGATGACTTAGTGCTGGCGGTAGGACTTCGTTCAGGCTGCACAGTTCTATGTCTCTCGGCGCTTTTCCGAATTTTGAAAGCGGCTGGCATTGAAACCAAGTCACCGCCAGCTAACGGATGGAACTGGTATCCGGGTACCCCAAGTCAAGACAGTTTTCCTGACGAGTTCGATGCCAAATACGGAGCACTCGGCTACCGCTTTAGCGAGGACAAAAAAATGATGAATCAAGTGTTATCCTCGGCAAGCACAGACCAAACCGAGATCAGTGATGAGAGATTGTGACAATGAGCGAATCCAGAAGCACACTTGCCCCGGCGCTGCTGCGACCATCGCTTTACGGGGTTGCACCAGACAAGGTTGCTATGCGGGCAGCTCAAGTACCAGGCATGACGTCTCGACTTACGACGGATTTGTTTCCGGATTCAACTCCGCTGATTTATCCTGCATTGAACGGTAAGAACAACGTCCTCGAAGCTACCCGTAAAGCGCTTGAAGCAGTTAACCTCGATCAGGTTGAGCAGAACGACACGATCAATGTAGTCGTCTCTCACAGCCCACTTGCCATGATGAATGGCGAACCGATGACTGCGGCGTTGAAAGCTATCCGTGAGGTGTTGCTTGAACGTACGCCCTGCCGTCAGGTTCGACTGCGTGTAACTGGAGGTAGCCGATTTCGTGAGCAAGCTGAGTTAATTACGCATCTTGGTCTTGACAAGATTTTTGAGGGCAAGGCAAAGCCAGTTGCCGCACTCGATCGAGGTGTTGCCATTGATACCGAGATTGGCAGGCTGTGGGGATTACACAAGGTTTACGACAGTACCTGGTTGTTCCATGTGCATACTTCGGATTTACGAGAGGTTCATTTTCACCGGATGTTGGATCGGGCATTAAAGCCATTTGGCATGGCGTATGCCAGGGGTGAAACACGTTCTGCATTTCATATGAGCATGGGGCCACGTTCGGCCATGTTTATCTGCCGAGCAATCTTTCAATCCGAATTCGTCCAACGCCGGTACTTAGCTAGCTGCTTCCTGCTAGTCAGCCCAGGAGGTGTGGCAGAGGTTGTAGCCGGAAACGATCTGAACCAGCTTGGCGAACGTGTAACAGCTTCGGCGCTCCAGGAGTTCGGAAAGATGATCCAACTTATGGGAGAAATCGACTCCTGTGTTGCGGTGTTGGATGCACCGATGCCAGTCATTTACTGCACAGCTGCAGCAATTGCATATGCGGCGTTTGCATCAGCTCGCGAAGACGTGCTTGACCTTGATGTGGCATTGCCAGCGTTTTCTACGCTCAGTGAATCTTTGCTCAACCACGGAGGTAACCCACTGGCACCCATTCCACCGATTCATCCTGGTCTACGTGCATGCGTCCAGAACTATGCCTGGCGTGGTTCGCCCTTCTCCACGCTGCCAAAGCTCATCCCGACCCAGGTAGTCGGAAAAGAGCAAGTTGAGATGTTCGCTGGTGATTCTCAAAACATCTCGTATATGAAACACGCACGACCGGCTGAAAGTTTGACCCAAGCCATTGCTACAGCTTGCGCTGAAGCCGAAACTGACAAGATTCTCGTCTTCGATAACGCAATAGGCGGGCTGAACTGTTCGCAAAGCATGGCTGAGTACCTTGATGCCCTTGCCCCTGCCGTGTCGGCCAAGGTTGACCGTGACCTGATGCCGCGTTGGCTTTCGCAGCGCGGCATAGCGCCGAAAGTCTGAAGCCGAGGTTAGTGACGAAAATGGAGCCCACAACTCGTCATTTCCTGTTCGACAAGACACATCTGCGGGTTACTGGTGTGCGACTTTTTGCTGTTGACCTCTTAGAGGCGGCAAGGCAAGTTAGCATCGCGCTTGACCTGCCAGTTGGTGCCGCTTGGGTCGTGTATGCGGCAGCTGATCGAATCGATTTCGATTTGCAAGCAAAAAGCGTTCAACTCGACGATTGGAACGAGGCACGCAGGCGAGTTTTGGCTGCTCTTTCCAGCGTGGAGGGCATTAGTTTGACAGCCGATGCCGATGTCACAGGCGAAGGAATTTTGGGTAGTTTGAACTGGCAAGGTCAGCCGTCAAATACACTTCAATCCGATCTCGAATTAGCAGAGCGAATCCAAAACTTACGTCGTCGTCGAGTCAGCATCTGGTCAACTGGAACAGAATTGTTAACTGGACGTATCAAAGATTTAAATGCTCCCTACCTTGAGAAAATCGCGCGTGATTCTGATCTGGATGTCAAGTCCGAAGGCGTGCTAGCTGATCGGGTAGGTGCCATCATCAGCGGAATAGAGCAATCGCTTGGGTCAGGTGCAGGCTGGATAATAACAACCGGCGGAGTCGGACAAAGCCTAGGAGACTACACTTTGGAGGCGCTAAGACGTCTCGACCCGTCATTGGCACATGTTCCAATCGCCACCTTTCAGCATGAAGGCAAGCACTGCGTTGTCGAGATCGGCGTTGGAAACTGTGAAGGTGCCTTTTTGATTGCACTGCCTGGACCGCACGACGAAGTGCGAGCCTGTGAGCCGTTGTTGCGAAAAGCATTCGAGGGAGGCCTCGCAGATAAGTGGGAACTGGCTCGTGGCCTGGCGAACGCAGTAAGTGGTCTATTCGCAACACGACAAAAAAACTCCTCAAACATACAGCTAATCGGTGATGAAATTACTATTAGAGAAATAGTTGATAACAATGCCCATGCCCGAAAGGACTAGACCATGACGAAAGACCTACGAACTTTCCTGCGTCAACTTGACGAAGCCGAGGATAACACTTTTGTGCACGTCAAGACTCAAGTTGATCCAAAGTATGGGCTAAGCGCGGTATTGCGTCGACTTGACGCTGATGGTGTGCCTCCAGTTGTTTACTTCGAATCCGTAGCAGGCAGCGCAATTCCGGTGCTGTCAAATCTATTCGCCAATCCTAAAGCTCTTGCTCTGGCTTTAGACACTGAGCGACATCGACTTGGCGAGGAGTTCGCTAACCGCTGTCAAACGCCAATAAAGCCACAGTCAGTTGAGACCGGTCCTGTTAAACAAGTGATCTATCGCGGAGACGAAGCAGATCTGACCACGTTGCCGCAAATTGTGCATTCTGTTGGTGACGCGGGTGTTTATATCACTGCGGCGGTGGCAATAACACGTGACCCTGATAGTGGTGTCTACAACGCAGGTATCTACCGCTTGCAGATTGTCGGACCGCGCAAAATGCGGATAAACCCCGGGCCTGGCTCTGATCTACGCCGGATCGTGTTACGCAATGAAGAGCTTGGACAGCCCACACCCACCGCCATTTGCATAGGCCACCACCCCGCACTGCACTTTGCTTCACAGTCTCGTACGCCTCCGCAGCTCAGCGAGCTAGACTTCACCGGAGGTCTGTTGGGTGAACCGCTGCGAATGGTTCCAGCTGAAACCTTAAATCTCGAAGTACTTGCCGATTCTGAGATTGTGATTGAAGCCCAAATTCTTTCTGGAACTCGTGAGGATGAAGGTCCATTCATTGAACTGGGACAGTATAAGAACCCAGGCGAATATAACCCGGTGGTAGAAGTCACTGCTATGACCATGCGAAATGATCCTATCTTCCATGATATTTATAGCGCTCATGCCGATCACAACAATGCTGGGGCGGCAGCCAGAGAAGCTGAATTGCTGCTGCGGGCGCGCTCTGTATGCCCTGCGGTGACCACTGTCCATCTTCCAGCACCAGGAGCCACCAGGTTCACGGCTTATGTCGCACTAGATGAACCTACGCCCGGAATGGCTCGTAACGTCGCTCTGCAACTACTGAGCACTCATCCAGCATTAAAACAAGTGGTGTTGGTAAACACGGATATCGATATCTATTACGAACCCGATGTGCAGTGGGCCATCGCCTCACGTGTGCGCGCTGACGAGGATATTATCGTGATGCCCGGATTTTTCAGCTCAGGGTTGGACCCGGCTGGACATTCAATTCATTCGCGGACGGAACGCGGTAGTGTCAACGCCAAGTGGATAATCGATGCCACTGCACAGCCGGGAAGCCACCAAGCTGACCGGCGAGATTTACCCCGTGAAATGTGGCAACAGCTCGACTTGTCGAAGTATCTTGGCAATTCATCCGAACTAACGCGAGTGTGGTGACTGCTGCTTCATGAAGATCGGTATAGAAAGCGAAACTAGCTAGATGCGTGTATTGATTGACAAAGAAATCCGCGTTCAAATGAGCGATGGTGTCACGTTGGCGACCGATGTCTACCGCCCGCAGACACGCCAGCAATTGCCCACATTGGTACAGCGAACACCATACGACAAGAATTCCCCTTCGTCGGCTAACGCTTCGGTCGATGTGGTGAGGGCAACTGCGGCCGGATATGCCGTTGTGATACAAGACGTTCGCGGTCGATATGGTTCGCAAGGAAGGTTTGAGCCTTTCGTTAATGAAGCGTCGGACGGAGCTGAAACTTTAGCTTGGGTTCGAGCCCAACCGTGGAGCAACGGCGTTCTCGGCATGATTGGACCATCGTATGTCGGAGCCACACAGTGGCTAGCCGCGTCTAGCGGACCTGCTGGTCTTGGTGCCATCGCACCAATGGTTACTGGCGATGATTATTTTGAAGGTTGGACCTACAGTGGTGGGGCGCTACAACTTGGCTTCCAGTTGCATTGGGCACTGAATATGCTGGGTGCGGGCGAAGCGCAACGCCTGCTAGCCGCTAAGCAGATCGGCTCTAACGAGGTAGAAGAACTATTAGAAGCAATCGACAACACTGAGCA
>WRJP01000070.1 GCA_009778535.1 Propionibacteriaceae bacterium
GATTTCGGGGCCGTCGATACAGGCGTGCTTACGCACTATCTTGCCGTCAACCAGCACTGGAACCATACACGCGCCGCACATGCCAGTCGCATCCACCATGATCGAGTTCAAGCTGGCTACGGTGTGAACCTGGTAGCCGCGCGTCAACTCTGCCACAGCGCGCATCATCATTGGCGGGCCAATAGTCGTGACCGCAACAATCTTGCGTTTCGCGGTACCAGCTTTGTGGGCTTCCAACAGCGGTTCCAGCGCAGTGGTTACGAAACCGTGTGTCCCAAATGTTCCGTCGTCGGTGGTATAGATCACCTCAAGCAAATCGCCGTACAGATTCTGTAACTTCTCAACACGCTCACCCGCGCCAGTCCAGAACATCAAATCTTTGCTGCGGAATCCGCTTATCAACGTCACATGGTTTCCCATTCGCAGATGTTCACGCATGATCGGATAAACCGGCGGCAGTCCCAGCCCGCCCGCAGTAAACACCACCGTTTCGCCAGTTTCGTTGTAATGCAGTTCCGACGGGGTTCCCAAGGGTCCTGCAATACCAGCAAAACGTTCCCCAGGCTGCATCTGGTTAATCAATGTCGAAGATGCTCCGACTGCTTGCACAGCTAAGGTGATGGTTCCAGCGTTGGCATCCCAGTCAGCGATAGTGAGGGGAATCAATTCTCCTGTTTCACTCGGCAGCACGCGAACGAATTGGCCAGCCTTTGCAGCTTTTGCTATAGCAGGTGCAAAAACAGTGAATTCGTCAATACCCGGACTCAAATTACGATGTTCGAGAATGACGGGAGCGCTGGCAGCTTCAGTGGTGTAAGCCAATGCGCTCCGTACCCAATCGGCAATCTTGTCAGAACTCAGATCGATGTTGTCAAGGATTTCTCTAGCTGCGGCTTGGCCATCTCCTGCTGCCAGAATTGCAGTAGAGCCCCCACGAGTCGCATCTCCGCCGGTGAAAATTCCGGCAAGTGAGGTCTCCTGAGAGTCAGCATCCCGCAACACAATTGTGCCCTGCTTCGACACATCAAGATTCGGTTCGGAATCCTTGATGATCGGATTAGCGGAGTTACCCAGCGCCATGATCACCAACTCGGATTTGACAGTTTCAGTCGCACCAGTTGGCTTTGGAGACCGGCGTCCGCTTTCATCTGGGTCGCCCAACTCCATAACTTCCAGTACCGAATCGGTGATGAAACCAGTTTCGGGGTCGCCTACAAACTCGCAAGGGGAACGCAGCACCGAAAGTGAAATGCCTTCTTCCAGGGCGTGCTCCAGTTCTTCAACGCGGGCAGGCATCTCAGCTTGAGTTCGCCGATAGACGATGGTCACCTCACCGCCCAGCCGCTTCGCGGTTCTGGCGGCATCCATAGCAGTGTTCCCGCCGCCAACTACCATTACCTGTTTACCAAAAACTTCTGGCAGTGGAGTGTCGGTTTCCGAATCGTGAGCTTGCAGCAAATTAACTCTGGTCAAAAACTCATTTGCGCTCATCACGTTCAGCAGATGCTCGCCTGGGATATTCATAAACTTGGGAAGACCAGCACCGGAACCGACGAAAATAGTTTGGAACCCCGCTTTGCGTAAATCTTGCAGGCTGGCAGTCTTGCCAACCACAAAGCTGGTGACGAAACGTCCGCCAAGCAATTTGATCTTTTCCACCACATCGTCGATCAACTGATTCGGAAGTCGGAATTCTGGAATGCCGAAACGCAGCACCCCGCCAATGGCGTGGAATGCTTCAAAGATCGTCACTGGGAAACCAGCCCGAGCCAGCAGGAAGGCGTTAATAAGTCCGGCCGGACCTGAACCAACGATAGCTATCGGTGGTTTTTCCGCAACTTTCCAAGGGTCGGGCAAACCTTCCAGTCGCTTGATGGCTTGGCCAGGATTGGCTTTCTTGTCCCATTCCGGGAGGAACCATTCCACCTGTCCGATAGACATGGCGTGTGGGTTGATGATGCAGACACCTTCGCACTGCGATTCTTGGGGGCAGACGCGGCCGGTGACATTGGGGAGCGGGTTGCTTTCCTCAAGCATCAGCAAGGCTTCGTCGAATTTTCCGGAAGCGATCAAGTCGAACATCACTGGAATGTGTACCTGCACCGGACAGCCTCCGGTGCGTTCTTCACTGTCCTTTGCGAGCAATTTGCCCAACTCGCACGGTGAATCTTTGCATTGCTTGTCGCGGATTGACTCGATCCAAACCAGCAACTCGACTTCGCGCAGCGTGTAGCCAACATCCATATAACCCAAATAGCCGGTGTTCACCAAGTCGAAATCCTGGTTGCGATCTTCCGGTTTGCGGATATGAGGCGGGATCGCCGCGTTCATAGGCCAGCCATCGGAGAACCCTTTGAAGATCGGATAGCGCTGGGATAGGTGCTCGTCAAGTGCTTGAATGAAAAGACGCTTGCGCGCTACCGGTAGCCCCCACAGGAAACGCATCAACACCACCGAAGAATCGTCGCCGCGTAGCAGCACCTCCCATAGTCCGGTGATGAACTCCGCGTCCAGTGGCTCACGGCCACGGAACCGCTGCGTTACAACTTCCATGCCTTCGGTGATGAAGGTGTTCCGGAATTGGCGCGGGTCAGTCTTGAGCGCGCGTTCCAGCACCTGCAACTTGCTGTGAAACGCCGCCGAATCTGGGGATTGAGTCAACTCCTGAGTGGTCGTCGTCATTTTATGATCTCCGCATCACAAGTGGCCTTAACTTTGTTGAAGCGCTTTGTCAGTTCGGGTGTTACCGTCAATCCTGACAGCGCATCGACCTTCAGACGGGCAACTGACTTAGCCTCTCCGTTTACGACGATGGTGACCTTGTCAAACAGTTGCGGCAAGTCCTGGTAGCAGGTGCCGCAGTCGACACAGCGCGGTTCATCAGCTGGGTCGAGCCAAATCGGGCGCTCATCCCCAGCTTGGGGCGCTGCCGGAGCGGGGGCGGCTCCACTCGCCGCTGGAGCATCCAAACCCAGAGTTTGTGCAGCAGACACCGGCTGTTTTGCCATTACCATTGCCACCATCGCATCCGCGATGGAATCCAAGGCGGCATCCTTGTCAGCAGTCGCCTGATCGTAGCGCTGCTTCCAACCTGCAAGCTCAGCCGCGTGTTCTGACGCTAACTCGGCCTGACCGATACCGGCCAGATATTGCAGGGTTTGCCAGTTGTGCAGGCGATCTTCCACCAACGCGACGATGGATGCCGAGCAGCCGACCTTTATCAGTTTCTTTTCCGAGTCAGTTGCCCAGATGAACGGAGTCTTACTCGCGCGCGAACTGGGGTCAAGTTCAATGAACTCGGAAATCTCGACAGCGTTGACATCGTCGGACAGTTTCTTAAACTGCTTCGCGAAACGTACCTCACCCAAAGCAAAGACCGCTGGTGTGAGCGGAGTTTCAAACAGAGCCAAGTTGCCAGCATCGTCGCGGTATTCGATGGTGCTGGTTGTCCAAGCTGCATTGATGGCAGGGTTGCCGTCGAGACTGAATCGCTCGGGCAAGGTTTGGCCAGCATTGGGATTGTGGATATAAATCGGACTTAGTCGAGACTCAACGGCCAGCCGCGAACGTGCCGTTGAAAGATCCTCAGGCATGCCGTTTTCCGTTCCGCAAGGAGCATAGGCAATCATCAACGCCGCGCCGTCATTGAAATTCAACATGTCGGCGGTAGCGCTGAGGAAATGTCCATGAAGCGCACTGGAAGTTGCACATACGAAGGTGTTGGGATGGAACGCTGCTAACAGCCCCAGCTCCTTGCGAATCTCGGCCTTTCCTGGATGGGACTTACCGTAACGAGCTAGGTCAGCATCCTGTCCGGTGTAAGAAGCGGTTGAGGCTTGTCCGCCGGTATTCGAGTAGCCGCCAGTGTCCAGGGCAAGGATTTTGATCGGTGTGCCACCAGCAAGCACCCTGCTCATGGCACCAAATCCGATGTCGAAGATTGCGCCGTCGCCGGAGATCGAAAGTATCACTGGCAGCAGATCGAGTTCGGCAGCGCTGAACCCGCGCCAACTCAGGGTGTCCAAAACTCCAGGGTCAGTATTTGTCAGTTCGGCTTTGGCTGCGCGAATGGCTTTCACTTCGTCCACATACGCTGAAACGAACCCTTCATAGATGCCAGCAGCCAACGGCTGAGCATCGTGGAAGAGGCTGTTGACCCAAGGGTCTATGAATTGTGTCGCTGGCATTGTGGAGGAGTAGACGCTAGAACATCCAGTGGAATTGGTAACTACCATTGGAGCCGGTCCAAAGCCAGTCGGTCCGCCTTCGTATAGGTAGAGTCGAGATTCCAGTGTTGAAGTCAACTCCTTAATTCGGGCAGCCCCTGGAGCGTCGGCAGTTTTAGACTTTGCGGCAAGATCAGCGAGCAGTTGCTCCAATTCTGCGATATGGGCGCGGCGTTTCGCCTCACCCTTCGCCCGCGACATCGCCGCAACTAGATGCGTGATGGTGACTTCGCCGCAGCCGCGACAAGCGCCATGGCCGCCAACGATGGAGAAGTAGTTGTTATGGTCGAGTAACAACCGTTTCAGGTCGCCGCCTTCAGCGATAGCTTCTTGGGCGTAGCGTTCAGCGGTGTTGGGAAGTTTCGTGAATACCTCGAAACGTTCTTCCAGTGTTTCCAGTAAAGCGTCGTCTTGGTCGGCACTGGTGAGGGCTTTCGGGCCGCACACCTGGACGCACTGTAGACAACCCGTACACTTCCAGGGGTCTACGACTGCACTGAACATTCCGCCAGTTCCAGATTCGGCTTTCTCGGCAGCGGTAAAGAAGGGACGGGTTCGAGCCACTGGGAAAGTCTCCAATGCCGCTATCAGGGCGTTCTTGTGGCGCTTGAGTGCAGTGTTCTTACTCAGCGTGGAGTTTCCTGTGATAGCTTGGGCTGCCACTTGATCGAAGGCGCGATCTTGGGCATCCGCGAGCAGGACTTCCCTGATGGCCGCCGCCCACGCAGGTACGACTTCCGTCAACGCGTCTTGAACTCCGACCTGCGCTATCGCCGCCCCCAATAGATCGCTGATCTCATGGATAGTGTTAGGGATTGCCGAATCTGGGCAGGCGATTGCACACTCCATACATCCGGTACATGCCGCTGGGTTGAAGACTGGGGCGGTACGGCGGAAGATGCCCTTGTCCTTAAAGGCGCCGCTGCCAGCAGCGATGAATAATCCAGCGCCGGGAAGCACTGGGGCATTGCCAATCGTGCCCTCGCGGAAAGGCCGCGCCATCAAGTCTTCGTAGTAGGCGGGGTCGAATAGTCCAGTGGAGCGTTCAACTTTGGCGAATGGGCAGACCGAAGCTGACAGTTCGATGCTGCGCTTTGCTTGTTTAGCGGGCAGCGAATCGACTTTGACAAACTCAGCCCCCGCATAGTCAACATTCTTTACAGCAGTTATCGCATCCGAAATTACGGCCATGTTAGATGTGACGATTCCACTGCCCTTGCTGCCGAACTTCTTCTGCAATTCGGCCTTTATCAGCTCTAGGGTTTTTCCTTGACCGCCTTCAGTGGCAATCTGCTGCACATTTCCAATAACTGCACCAATAAAGGCAATGCCCATCATCCGGACTTCGAGTTGCGGATTAGGGGCATGTTTGACAGCCACCGCAAAGGCGTCGATGACCTTGAAGTTCAACTCTTTTTCGCGGATGGTGGTTCTTACCTTTTTGGGAAGTCTCGCCCAGACAGCAAGCGGGTCTTTGTCAGACTGCAAGATGAAAGTTCCGCCTTTGACCAAACCCTTCAAGGGGTTGGTGTGGCTGAACACCTGATGGTCAGAGGCGACGACAATGTCAACGTCTTCTAATTCGGCGTTTGTCAGCAGCACAGGTTCGGGAGAGAGAGTGATGTAGTACTGCGTAGGTGCGCCGGATTTTTCGGAACCATATTTGGGGGCAGACTTGGAATACATGCCGCTCATTCCGGAAAGAATGTCGGTGAGAAGTTTGCCGGTGGAGACCATCCCGTAGCCGCCGATAGAGTGGAAGCGTATCCGTAGCGCCTGCTCAGGAAGTAGTTGCGGGTTGGGTTCGGTCTCCAACGCCATCAATTCAGTTTCGGGATATGCTTCACGCAAACGCTCTTGGAGCGCTTTCAGCGTTCCGGTAGCTGCGGGGTCGAAGAAGGTAGAACCGAGGTAGACCAACCCGGCGCGCTTGTCGGGGTCGGCCATATTGCGGAAAGCTGCGATGAGATCGCGCGGCTGTACATCGTGGCCGCCGAGTCCGAAGATTGCACAAGTCAGCTTCGGCGTTGCATCCAGCGTTGGGATGCCTGGGTAACTGCCGGAGTTTTCGGCATTGGCGCGAGCCTTAAACAGGGCTTCGGTGACAAAGGTCGTCAGGTTGCACAGTTCGGAACGCTCCAACACTGTGACGGCTTTTGCACCCTTGAGAGCGGCAACTAATTCGGCTTCCGGGAAGGGTTGCAGGAGTTTTACCGATACCACTCCGACTTTTAGACCCTGCGAGCGGAGATATGGCAGTACGGCGCGTGCGTCGTCGGTGATTGATCCCAGTCCGACCATGATGTAGTCGGCATCTGCGGTGTCATAGCAGTGGATTGGAGTGTATTCACGGCCGGTGAGTTTGCTGTATTCCGACATTGCTTCACGGACAATTCCTGGAACTGCGGAGGCAAAGTGGGTGCGGTGATCTACGGCTCCAGCTTGGAAATCGGGCTGGTTCTGTACCGGGCCAGTCAGTCCGGGATTGTTCGGGTCGACCAGCGCTGGCACTAACGCGCGGGTACCTTTTTCATGTGCATTCAGCCAGGCGCGGCGCCACTTGCCATGTAACTCGCTTGGCACCAAGGTCAGAGTTTTTTGAATCAGCTTGCCTGCCGTGTCGGTTTCTACCTTGGCCGCATCGGATTCTAGTTGTGCACGTAATGATTTCAGCTTGTCAGGGTTGAAGTGTTCTGCGTGCCGCTTCAGCCATTGCTGTAATTGCCAACTGCGGCCTTTGGCTCCAAAGAGGATTTCTTGCGCTACGGTGGGGCAGGGGATACGGCTTGCAGGGTCGCCTAGATATTCGGCTAGGAGTTCTGGTTCTGGAAGCAGCAATTCGCTCATCACATGGCTGGTGGCGAAGCCGTCCATCGAATTCGCCACTGGTATCAGGCTCAAAGCAGAGCAGCGGTATGAGATGGCTGCTAAGTCGGCTGCTTCCTGCGGGCTGGAGCCGAAAAGTATGGTGTAGCCTGCCGGTAGCAGCGAGTAAACATCGTCGTGGCCTGCCATCACATTCAGTGAGTGTCGGGTTACGACTCGGGCTGCTACCTGCAAAACAAAACCGCCGATTTTTTTACCGACGGTTGTGTAGTGAGATTCGAGCGCATACAAGATGCCTTGGGAACTGGAGGCATTAGAAATGTAGTTGCCTCCGGTTAAGGCTGCGCCTAGTGCACCAGATTGGGCTGAATGTTCACCTTCAGTCTCTACGAAAAATGGATGTTTGCCCCAGACGTTGAGTTGGCCTTCGGCGCGGGCGGCTTCGAAGTTCTCGGAGATTTCTGTTGATGGGGTGATGGGGTATCCGATCACACCTCCACAAACATGCTTCATCACGTATGCAACTGCACCATTGCCGTTCAATACTTCAGCGATTCCTGGATACTTTGCTTGTTTCGTCGTCACGGTCCTCGTCCTGTTTTGAAGATGGTTTATGCGCCCACATCCGGAAGCATCTTTGCTAGGAGTATAGAGGGTTCTATGTACTCCTTTGGCTGGGTTAAGAATAAAGGACTGAGCTTTTTTTATACAAAACCTCCCGAGTTGTTCCCATCCGTCGGTTTTCCTTCTCGCAGGTTGCGAATTGCCGCACTTGTGAGCAGAACACAGCCGAAGGCTCTGTGGGAGCCGCGGGTAGTGAAGCACACTCGCTTCTGGTTTTCTGGAAGAATGCGGTACATGTCAATGCTGGGGAAGCTCCTTTCGGTGGGGGTTGGAGTCTCGTACTTAGTGAGTGCTGTTGTGAATACGATGGCATTTTTCGGTTTTCCGAATGTCATGGCAGGCAGAATTACCAGCTTTCTACTAGTTGCAGCGTGGCTTGGCTTGGCTTTTTATATGGGCTGGTTCCAGCGCCGCAAATTCGTAAGGTTTACTCTCATCTTCTGGGTAGCGGCTGCGGTGCTAGTTGCAGGGGTGACGGTAATCAGCGATTTGGTGCTACCAATAGAATTCGGAAATATTTTTGGCTCGATTCATACTGTTGTGTTGATGTTGTTTGCTGCTCCCATTTTTGGATTTCAACTGCCTATAGACAGCATGTACTACTTTGTAGTCGTGATGTTACTCATCGCAGTTCTTAGTCTTGTTAGCTACAAAATCGGACGGATCGCCAAAGAACGAAACGCTGCTGCTTGTTCCTGCTCCCGCGACTAAGCAGGCAGCTTAAAATGCTGTGAGTTATTTATTCACAAAAAAACTTACTATTGTAGATTCGTGGATACGTACTTAAAACCAAGATTTGCACCTAGTAAAACCAATTTGTTGCTCCATCGGGCATTGTTCGCGCGTTTTATGACCTTACCTAGCTTGTATGAGTCCCGCCAAACTTTATGATAAATTGCTTCAAGTTCCTGTGGTGTCATGTTCTTTGGTTGGAACACCGCTTTATTTTGCGTGTACTTTTTCCAGTCCGTAGTAATAATGCGATCTTCATCGTTAAGTCGATTATACAGTTTTGAGTTGGGAACCGGTGTGAGAATAGCATAACGAACTAAATTCACGCCAAGGTATTCGACCTGTTCAGGAAGGGTCAAAAGGGACTCTTGTGTATCAGTATCGAACCCTAAAACAAAGCAACCATTCACGCTCATATTGTGGTCGTGCATAATGTCAATGGCTTGTTTGTACTTTTGTGGATCGTTAAAATTCTTTTTTACAGATAACATAGCGGCACGGTCGAGCGACTCCAATCCAAATAAAACCCCGGCACACCCGCTTTTCTGTGCTGTCTCAACGAGCTCCGAGTCAAACGCCATTTGCACAGTGGCGTTGCAACCCCATTGGACTTTTAGCATTCTGAGTCCGTCCATAATTTCGAGCGCGTAGGGTTTGTTGTGAAAGAAATTGGGGTCGAAAAATAACAATCTCTTTGTTTTCAGTGAAGATATTTCATCAATCACAGCGGACGCAGGACGCGGACACGGCGGGTTCATAGCGCTGATGGCGCAAAACTCGCACCGATTGGGACATCCTCGGTTCGCTACCACGCAGGGAACATTCAAATAACCTTTGTTCGGCATTAGGTCACGGCGCGGAACAACACAGTCATTGGGC